>CAUHLX010000328.1 GCA_959606705.1 uncultured Bacillota bacterium
GGGGAAAACCGTAGTGCCCGGTTTCATCGACTGCAATCTCCACGGGATTCAGACCGGGCTGGACAAATACTGCGTCTCGGTCAACGCGGTGTCTCGAGAGGAGTTTTTTCAGCAGCTTTCGGAGGTGGTGGAGCACTACGAGGAAGGGGAGCTGATCTGGTGCGTGGGCTACGAGGCGGAGGACGCGGAGCACCATTTGAACCGCTTCGATCTGGACCGGATTTCTTCCCGTCATCCCATCGTGGTCAGCCGGATGGAATTTCACGCCACGGTGGTGAACACCAACGCTTACAACCTGCTGTCCATCCCTTCCAGTATTCGGGGAGTGGAAAAAGACGACAAAGGAATGCCTACGGGGTTTCTGAAAGGCGAGGCCAGCGGTTTCGCCAGACGGAAGATCAATCAAACCTTCGTAGGGGCCGGCCTGCGGAAAAAGGCTCTGGAGGATACGGTGCGACAGGCGCTGGCCTGCGGGATTACCACCATGAACCCCATGGAAGGCGGCGTTTTTTTCAGCGACGACGACATGGAGGCGGTGCGAAGCTTCGCGGAGGAAAGTCCGGCGGACCTGCTGCTGTTTCCCCAGACCATGGATCTGGAGACGGCCGTGGCCTTCGGCGGCAAGCGAATCGGCGGAAACATCTATCTGGATGGAACCTTGGGGTCCAAAACGGCGGCTCTGTGGGAGCCTTATGAGGGAGACGGAGACAACAGCGGCTTTCTCTATTACGCCCAAGAGGATCTGAATCAATTCGTTCTGGAAGCCCAAGAAAAGGGGCTGCAGATCGCCATTTCCTGCATTGGAGAACGAGCCATCGAACAGGCCCTCAATGCCTTTGAGCTGGCGATTAAGATTTCGGGAAAGAATCGCTGCCGTCATCGGATCGAACACTTTGTCATTCCCACCGAGGAGCAGATCGAACGGGCCGTTAAGCTGGGATTGATTTTTTCCATGCGGCCCAACTACGACGCTATGTGGGGCGGGCCGGAAGGGGGCTACCGCAAGAATATCGGTGATCGGTATCGGCGGACCAATCCCATTGGAACGGTGATTCGAGCCGGAGGACTGGTGGCTGGCGGCTCGGAAGCGGCGGTCACGCCTCTGGCGCCCATTGAAGCGATTCACAACGCGGTGAATCACCATCAGCCGGAGCATCGGGTCACCGTGAGGGACGCTTTGCGGATGTACACGGTGAACGGGGCCTACGCGAACTTTGTGGAACAGCGTCTGGGCAGGATCGATCCGGGGTTTGATGCCGATCTTGCCGTGCTTTCGGAAAATCCGCTGGAGGTCCCCGAGGAACATCTCCGTGAAATACGTGTGCTGGAAACCATCAAACGCGGCGGCACGGTGTTCGGATAGGGGGCGGAAACAAATGACTTGCAGCATCTATTTACTGCGGCATCCACGGATCGAATGGAATGGTTCGGAAATTTTGACCGACCTCAATTCCAAAGCCAGAGCCTTGATTTTCTACGTTGCGGGTCAACGGGGCCGAGTGGTTGCCAGAGACGCGCTGGCAGATGTGTTCTGGCCGGAGTTGAACGTGGAGAAGGCCAGGGGAAACCTGCGTCAGACTCTCTCCATGGTGAAAAAGTCTTCTCTTGCCGCCGGACTTTCCGCCTCGGTGATCCTCACGGAAAAGGGCGTCTGCCAATTGAATCCACAGCTGAAGCCCGTGGTGGACGCGGATGTATTTTACCGCTCCGTGGAAGAGGGCTGTGAACAAAGCGGCGATTCGGACGACCGGATCCGCCTTCTTCAGCAGGCCATGGATTTGTACGAGGATGGCTTCCTCAACGGGTTTTATGTCCGAGGCAGCGCGGAGTTGGACGAGTGGCTGATGTATGAACGTGAAAACCTGGGACAGGCGTTGACCGCAGGCTGCCGGAGACTGGCCGAGCTTTATGAGGCGCGGGACGACCGGGCGTCGGCCATCCGATGTTTTGCCAAGCTTTTGAAAGCGAATCCTCTTCAAGAGGAGGTGCATCGGGAGCTCATGCGGCTCCACTACCGAAATCAGGACCGGGGAAAGGCAATTCGCCAATATCAGCAGTGTGTGAAGCTGCTGCGAAGTGAGCTGAACGTGGGGCCCATGCAGGAAACCCGCAGGCTCTACGAGGAGATCACCGATGACCGGTCGGATGGGGGTCGGGATTCCCAGGAGGGAGGAAGCGGTTTTTCCTCGCCGCCGGCACAGCCGGCGAAACGCTTTGCCGGTCATTATCTGTTTGCCGCGGGAGACGGGAGAGCGGATACTCTCGTGGAACAGCTTCAGGAGAACGGGGAAGAGCTTCGTTCCCTGAGGATCGGGAAAAAAGCGTTTCCCCGGAGCGCTTACGAAGGGGTTTACGAGCTGCTCGAGCCTCTGGTTCCGGAGCTTCCCAAAGCCTTGGAAAAGGAGTTCGCGGGGCTGTTCCCCCAGCTTTCGGGAACGGAAGAAATTCCCGGGAGCCGTTTCATCGTCGGGGAAACCCTTTGGGAAACCCGATTGTTTTACGCCGCTGCTCTGCTGCTGGAGAGAATTTCCGCAGACCGGGGCGTGGTGATCCTGCTGGAGCAATACCAGGATCTCGATTCGGAAACACAGCGAATGATTCGATTTCTGCTCAATCGCTTTGATTCCGAACAGGAAACCGTCACTTTCATCATCATCTGTGACGCCGCGGCTGCGGGCGAGCTGCTGCCGGGGTTTCACTGAGGAAGTGCTCCCCGTTTTACGGGGGAGGGTGTTATCATAAGATTTTCATTACACAAGGAGGACGAACGAATGTCAAAACAAGAACAAGGCGGCGGCCTGAGACGAGAGCTGGGATTATTCCACTGCGTCTCCATCGTGGGAGGAATCATGATCGGTTCCGGAATTTTTTATGTCAGCTCATTCGTATTGACCCGCTCAGGTCTGTCCGCGGGCTTTGCCATTCTGGCTTGGGTGATCGCGGGTGTCATGTCGCTGATGGCGGCGCTGTGCTACGCGGAGCTGGGAACTTCAATCCCCAAAGCGGGCGGTACCTATGCCTACATAACGGAAGCCTACGGCCCGGGAATCGGTTTTTCCATGGGGATCACGGACTTCTTCATTTCCCAGTCCGCTTCCATCAGCGCGCTGGCCGTGGGCTTTGCGACCTACTTCAGCGCTCTGGTCCCCCTCACTGAGTGGCAGATCAAAATCATGGCCATCGCGATGATCGTGGTCCTGTCGCTGGTCAACATGAGCGGCGTGAAAAAGGGCGGCGGCTTGCAGGGCGTGTTCATGATCGCCAAGCTGGTTCCCATCGGTTTGATCATTATTTTAGGATTTGCAATGGGTTCCGCCAACAATCCCATGGATATCGTTCCCGGAGAGGGAATCGGAGTCACCACCGCCTTTGCGCTTTCCATCGTAGCGGCGCTGTGGGCTTTCGATGGCTGGAGCTCCGTATATATCGTAGCGGAAGAATTGAAGAACCCCCAGAAGGACCTGCCCAAAGCGGTTATCATCGGCGTGGTAGGCGTTACCGTGATCTACGTGCTGTTC
>CAUHLX010000329.1 GCA_959606705.1 uncultured Bacillota bacterium
GACCGCCGGGGCCCAGGGCGGAAAGGCGCCGTTTATGGGTCAGCTCCGCCAGGGGGTTGTTCTGGTCCATGAACTGGGACAGGGGCGACGAGCCGAAGAACTCTTTAATCGCCGCCACCACCGGGCGGATGTTGATGAGCGCCTGGGGCGTTACGATATCCAGGTCCTGGATGGTCATACGCTCCTTGATCACCCGCTCCATCCGGGAGAAGCCGATCCGGAACTGGTTTTGCAGCAGCTCGCCCACCGAGCGCAGGCGGCGGTTGCCCAGATGGTCGATATCGTCCTTCTCGCCGATGTCGAACATCAGGCAGTTCAGATAGTTGACGGAGGCGAAAATATCGTCCACCGTGATGCATTTGGGGATCAGCTCGTCCATCCGCTGGGCAATCTGTTCCTTGATCTGGTCCTCGTTTTCAGCGCTCTCCAGGATCTCGGACAGCACCTGGAACTTCACCTTTTCATTGATGCCGATCTCCTTGGGGTCGAAGTCCACAAAACTCCGCATATCCACCATGCCGTTGGAAAAGACCTTGATCTCCCGGTCCTCAAACTTGACATAGACCTCGCTCACGCCGCTGTTCTCAATGATATGGGACAGCTCCTTGGAGACGGTCTGGCCCTCGTCGGCCAGGACCTCGCCCGTCATGGGGCTGACCACCGGCTGAGAGAGCACCTTGCCGGCGATTCTGTGACCGAGGGAGAGCTTCTTATTATATTTATATCTGCCCACGCGGGACAGGTCGTAGCGCTTGGGGTCGAAGAAGAAATTATTCAGAAGGGTCTGGGCCGTCTCCACCGTGGGGGGCTCACCCGGGCGCAGCTTCTTATACGCCTCGATCAGCGCGTCCTCCGTGTTCTTGGTGGGGTCCTTTTCAATGGTCGCCAGGATCTGCTCATTCTCGCCGAAGATCTCCTTGATCTGCGCGTCAGTGCCGCAGCCCAGTGCGCGGATGAGAACCGTCACCGGCAGCTTCCGGTTTTTGTCCACCCGCACATAGAAGATATCGTTGACATCGGTCTCATACTCCAGCCAGGCGCCCCGGTTGGGGATGACGGTGGCGGAGAAGAGCTGTTTGCCCGTCTTGTCATAATCGATTCCATAATAGATCCCGGGGGAACGGACCAGCTGGGAGACGATGACACGCTCCGCGCCGTTGATCACAAAGGTGCCTGTGTCGGTCATCACGGGGAAATCTCCCATGAAAATCTCCTGCTCCTTCACTTCCCCGGTCTCTTTATTCACCAGGCGGACCCGCACTTTCAGGGGAGCGGCATAGGTGGAGTCTCTCTCTTTGCATTCTTCAACCGTGTATTTCGGGCTTTCATCCAAGGAATATCCAATGAAATCCAGAACCAGATTTCCCGTGTAATCGGTAATCGCGGACATGTCCTCGAAAACCTCTTTCAACCCTTCTTCGACAAACCATTTGTATGAGGATTTCTGCATTTCAATCAGATTCGGCATCTCGAGAATCTCATTGACCCTTGCGAAACTCATACGCGTGTTTTTGCCTAGCTTTACCGGTTTCACCATAGGTTAACACCACTCCATTACATAAAATTTGATCCGCCCGGAGAACGCCCGATTTTCCTCGGAGGAGCCCGACATCCACTGAAAATTCCGATCCGCGTGGAATCAGTCGCTTCACGAAACCGTTCAAAGCAATGGTAATCTGCCCAAAAACAGGAGGGGCAGGAACTATTTCTTGAACGTGATTGCCAAAGGTTTTTGGATGTGATATAATGAATTTACCTAAAAATAGATATAAAATCTGCATTATGATGCAGTTTATAATCATACCACCTATTTTGCGGCCTGTCAACCTTATTCAAGGAAATTATTGCCGATAGGAAATAATTTCCATCACTATTTTGAGTTTGACAGCGTTTTTGGGTGGTTATACAATTTTATTGGGAAGTCGGGGCGATTTAGATGGATAAATGGGATCAGCGGTTTATTGAGATGTGTTTTCTGGTGGGAACCTGGGCCAGCTGCTACCAGGACAATCGCAAAATCGGCGCGGTCATCGTCCGGGACAAGCGGATTCTCACCACCGGCTACAACGGCGCTCCCTCCGGCATCAAAAGCTGTGCGGAACGGGGGGAATGTATGCGCCGGAGCATGAACATCCCCTCCGGGACAAAGCATGAGCTCTGCTACGCCATCCACGCCGAGCAGAATGCACTGATCCAGGCGGCGAAGCTGGGTGTCTCCGTGGAGGGGGCGACACTGTACTGCACTCACCAGCCCTGCTCCATCTGCACAAAGCTCATCATCAACAGCGGCATCAAGCGGATTGTCTACGTCAAGGAATATCCGGACTCCTTCTCCATGGAGCTCTTGTCTCAGACCGATATCAAGGTGGAACAGTTTCCCATGGAGCTGCTCCCGCTGGAGCGTCTGTCCCAGTGTTTTTTGGATCAGATGGAATCCTTCGGGAAATGAAAAATCCGGAAGCAAGTCGTGTTAAAAAATTTTTTGTCGAAATAGAATTTTAGGGTTGACATCGGGGATCTTGCCTGCTATAATAAACCTTGCCTTTCGAGATGCGATTGTGGCGGAACTGGCAGACGCGCACGTTTGAGGGGCGTGTGGTTAACACCATATGGGTTCAAGTCCCATCAGTCGCACCACATATGCGGATATGGCGGAATTGGCAGACGCGCTAGATTCAGGTTCTAGTGAAAGCAATTTCATGGAGGTTCAAGTCCTCTTATCCGCACCAAAAAGAAGAGCATACATTGCGTTAGCGGTGTATGCTCTTCTTTTTTTGGCGAGGAAATATATTGACTTTTTGTTGCTACAGGAATATAATTATCGTAGCGACGAGAAGGAGGTGCTTATGCCGCACAAAAAAATAGGGCGTCCGGTCTCACCCGATTCCAAGCACACTATGTTCCGCGTTCGTCTGGACGACGGATCCATCGCAAAACTCGAAGAATGTGCGAAAGAGTTGAAAACAACACGTTCAGACGTTGTTCGCAGAGGAATCGATAAGATCCATGACGACCTCAAAAAATGAAAGAAGCGGTGCCAACTCACAAAAGTACACACCGCTTCCCCCTCGCCGGCACATGCCCGAAGGCAGATGCAGCGTAACTATTATATCATGCGCCGCAGTCTCTTTCAAGCAATGCCGGCCAACATTGTGAAAGGATGTGCATCCATGATGATCAGAAAGCTATCGGAAAAACAGCTAGGACTGCTCCCGGCGCTTCGCAACGGCCGGGGGGGAGACGGCCCCAATTTTAAATTAATTACCAGAGGCAACCTGCTGTCCTCGCTTCTAGAAAACCTGATCGCTCGGGAGGTGGGCCAATGAACAGCATTTTGACCGACCTGTATTACGGCCGCGTCTCCCCGTGGGAGCGCCGCTCCGTCCACAGCGCGGAGAGACGGGAGATTGACCGGAATATTGAGGAGGAAAAGCGGTACTTTCTTCAGAAGATGTCATCGGATGATTGCCAGCGCTTTGAGGAGTTGGAGGATCTCTACAT
>CAUHLX010000330.1 GCA_959606705.1 uncultured Bacillota bacterium
CATTTTATTTCGATTCTTCTTCCTCCCGAGGCTCGCGCTTCAGAATGATTTCCAAAACACGGCGGTCGTCCGCCATGGTGACCAGCGCCGACAGGTGATCCGCGGAAAAGGACTCGCCCACATCCGGGATCTTGCCCAGGTTCTCCAAAACCCAGCCGCCTACCGTGGAAACGTCCAGCTCCTCGTCCGGCTCCATGCCGAACAGATCAAACACTTTTTCCAAATTGGCGCTGCACTTCACACGATATTCCTCTTCCCCGATCAAGGTCACTTCCTCGATCACCTTGTCGTGCTCATCCCAAATGTCTCCTACCAGCTGTTCCAGAATGTCCTCCAGCGTGACGATGCCCATGGTGCCGCCGTATTCGTCGGCTACCACCGCCATCTGAGACTTGGCCTGCTGCAGCCGTCGAAGAAGCTTGGCGATATTGGTGGTGGGAGCGATAAACAGCACCGGGTTGATGATACTGCTCACCTCCTCCGAGGTGTACAGTACTTTATTATGAAAATCCTTTTCATTGATGATCCCCTGAATATTGTCCAAGGACTCCTCATACACCGGCAGTCTGCTGTAACCGCTGTCCATAAACCGTTTTTCGATGTCCTTCTTGCTGTCCTCCGACAGGTCCACCGCCACCACATTGACTCGGGGCGTGAGGATGTCGCTGGCGTCCAAGTCGTTGAACTCGATGGCGTTGCGGATCAATTCGCTCTCGTGTTCGTCGATGCCGCCGCCGCTTTGAGCCTCTTCCACGATGGTGAGCAGCTCTTCCTCGGTGATCCCCTGATCCACATCCAGCTTAAACAGATGGTTCAGCATCCGCTTCCACTGCATAAAAAACCAGTTGAGCGGAGCCAGAAGCACGGAAAAGAACTTCAACAGCGGAGCGGAAAACATGACAAAGCGCTCCGGCATTTCCTTGGCCAGGCTTTTCGGAGAAATCTCTCCGAAAATCAAAAGGAGCACGGTCATCACAATGGTGGACAAGGTCACTCCCACGTTGCCGAAGTATTTGGTGAAAATCACCGTGGCCAGAGAAGCCGCCACGATATTGACAATATTGTTTCCGATCAAAATAGTGGACAGAAGCTTGTCGTAATTTTCCGCCAGAGCTAACACCAGCTCCGCCCGCTGATTGCCGTCGCCGGCCAAATTTTTCATCCGTATTTTATTAAATGAAGTGTAAGCTGTTTCCGTTGAAGAAAAATAGCCGGACATTATAATCAAAAAGGCTAAAATAAGGATCAAGGTAATACTGCTGCCATCCATACGCGATTTCTTCCTCCAGACAATAATACACAGGATTGCTCGTATTTATTTATTATATACTACTCTTTCCGATTGGTAAAGCCTGTGAAAACGCCTTCCGCCACCGTCCTCTCGAAACGGAGCGGCGGATTTTCGTTGCTTGCCGCAAAAAACCGCGAAAGCCCGTTCCCCTCTTCCAATATTATGGTATAATAGCCACATCGGCTGTGAAGGGCCTATTTTACCATGTCTTACCATATCAATCGAGGGACAATTATGAAATCACAAAAGAGAATCCGAACCATACTCCTTGCTCTGCTGGTCGTTCTGCTGAGCATTTCCGCCGCGGGCTGCGGCAGTCAGGACAAATCCGTCAAGCTGGACCCGGACAACCCGGTTACCATCGAACTCTGGCACTATTACAACGGAGCTCAAAAGAAGGCCTTCGACACGCTGGTCTCCGAATTCAACGAAACGGTGGGATTGGAAAAAGGAATCATCATCAATCCTTACGGACAGGGCAGTATTCCCGACCTCACCGCGAAAGTGATGGATGCCGTCAACCACAAGGTGGGCGCGGAGGAGATCCCCGGTATTTTCGCCGCCTACGCGGATACCGCCTGGGAGATCGATCAGATGGGTCTGGTGGCCGATCTGGGACAATATCTCACCGATGATGAATTAGGCGAATATGTGGACTCTTATATTGAAGAAGGACGGATGGGCGAGGACAACGCCCTGAAAATTTTCCCCATCGCAAAAAGTACGGAAATTTTCATATTGAATCGCACGGACTGGGATCGGTTCGCGGAAGCGGTCGGCGCCAGAGAGGACAGCCTGAGCACGATCGAGGGCCTGGTGGCTACCGCGGAACGGTACTACGAGTGGACGGACAGTCTGACCCCCGATATTCCCAATGACGGAGAAGCGTTCTTCGGCCGCGACGCCATGGCCAATTACTTTATCATCGGCGGCAAGCAGCTGGGAACGGAAATTTTTACGGTGAACGACGGAATCGTAAACCTTCAGCTGGATAAAGAGGTCATTCGCCGGCTGTGGGACAACTACTACGTTCCCTATATCAACGGCTGGTTCACGGCCAAGGGACGGTTCCGCAGTGACGACGCCAAGACCGGCGACCTCATCGCACTGATCGGTTCCAGCAGCAGCGCCAGTTATTTTCCCGACACCGTAAAAAGCAGCGATGGGACCTATCCCATTGAATCTGAAATTCTGGAGGCTCCCTGTTTTAAAGACGGAGAGCACTACGCCGTTCAGCAGGGTGCCGGCATGGTCGTAAGCAAGTCCACTCCGGAGGAGGAATACGCCGCCACCGTATTTTTAAAATGGTTTACCGACACGGAACGGAATCTGGACTTTTCCATCCGTTCGGGCTACATGCCGGTAAAAAAAGAGGCCAATGACCTGAAACTTCTGGACAAAGCCATGGCCGCGGTGGAAAAAGAAGAAAAAATGTCGGATGGACTGATCAGCTCCGTACCGGTGGCCATCGAAACCGTGAACACCCACAAGCTGTATACCAATCGCGCCTTCAAAAACGGCACGCAGGCCAGAGATGTGCTGGAGACCTCCTTGTCCGATCAGGCGCAGGTCGACCGGGAAGCGGTCCTTGCCTTAATAAGCGGCGGAATGTCCAAGAGCGACGCTGTCGCCCGATTCGACACGGACGAAAACTTTGACCGGTGGTACAACGGCTTTTGCTCCGCTTTGGAGGCGGCTGTCAATCAGTAGATCCCGGTTTCAAGCTCAATGAAGAACGAAGTGAGAATATGAAAACATTTCATCCACCTATTTATCGCAGAAAAACCATAGCCAGCAAGCTGCTTTTGCTGATCATGTCTACGGTCCTCATTCCGACCGCCTTGTTTTTCTGCGTATTCTTTCTGGGCGGTACTCTGAACAAGGTGGAAGACAACGCCTTGGATTCCCTCAACGAGAAAACCGCCAATCGCGCCCGGGATCTGGAATTCGAGATGATTCAACGCTGGTCGAATCTGGATGAAACCACGCAGCAGATTCAGGATCACACCCAACAGGTTCTCTCGGAGGCCGGCGCGCCGGCCTCCGCTCTGACCGCCGATTCCGATTTGACCAACCGCCTCCTGCCGCTGATTGCGGATGATCTGCTCTACACCCTGCGGAAAAATTCGGTGACGGGCGTCTTTGTCATCTATAACGGCCAGCAGAGCACCCAATGGCCCGACAGCGGTACCGTG
>CAUHLX010000331.1 GCA_959606705.1 uncultured Bacillota bacterium
TTTTTATTTTCCACCCCCTCACGCTGTCTCAAAAAGTCGTAGAATCGGATATTCTACGACTTTTTGGCGTTCCTTAATAAGAAAAGTGAAAATCGATATTACCCATGTTATAAAAAAAGCGGCGTGTTTCACCCGCTTTACGGGTGATCCACGCCACTGTTTTCTTCTATGTTTTTTAGTTCCGCTCCGTATATTCCGATAAAAAGCGATCCATGGTTTCCATACAGGCCATCATGCACTCTTGAAGCTGAACGGGAACCTCCGGTGAACGGTTGTCCTTGACTGCGGCGTACATACGCTCCATGCGCTCCATTCCGCGGCGTTTGTGCTCCATCTGTGAATGGGCGTAGATATCCAGCGTCACGGAAACGCTGGAGTGCCCCATAAGCTCCGATAGTGTCTTGATATCCATGCCCGAGGCGAGGCCTCTCGTAGCGAAGGTGTGACGGAGGCTGTGAAAATTCATATCCGGCAATCCGGCCTTCTCCAGCAGCCGCTTAAAGAGACGCATGCACCCGCGAGGTTCCAGCCGTTTTCCCTGCCGCCCGCAGACCACGTATGCGGATTCTCCGGCCCGTTCTCTCCGACACTGTTCCAGCAGAGTCATGAGACGATCCGGAACCGGAAGCTCCCGGATGGAGGTCCGACTCTTGGGCCCGCTTTCCAGCACCTGTGTCCGCGCATTCCCATCCTTATCCCAATTTCTCACTCTGTTTACGCTCCTGCGTATGGTAATGATGCGCCGTTCCCAGTCCACATCCTCCCAATGGAGGCCGCAGACTTCTCCCACTCGCAATCCCAAATGGAGGCTGAGCAGAATGGGGAGCCCCCCATAATTCTCCTCCTCCAGCGCAACCTGCTCCAACCGCCGCTGCTGCTCGGTCTCCATGGCGTACCCCGTCGTCCTTACGGATTCCCCGGAATTGCCGGACGTCCTTCTCCAAAGGTAATCCAGCGTGCGCGTCAGGGCCTCCCCGTTGGGCAGTGCTTCACAGCTTCCACGAAGCACTGCCGACAGCTTTCCCAGCTGAGATCGGGAAAGACCCAGCTGTCTGAGCTCGTTCACGCAGTCCCGGATCGCGGTCTCATTGAATTCTTCCACAGGAATGTTGCCCACGTGGGGAATTAGATACTTGTTGATCACCGTTTCATAGGCGGATCTGGTGGACGGCTTCCATCCGGATTGCTTCAGTGACAACCAATCCGTCAATACTTGAGTCATGGTAAGCGTTTTACAAGGCTTCTGCTGATTTTTAAACGTATTCTTGGTAAAAAACATTGAAATTCCCTCACTTCCAAATAAGAATTTCCTTTTTTTTATTTTGCCGCCCGCCACAAGATACTGGGGAGACACCAAATATTTACACTACATGTGCAAGAAAATCGAAAAAACAGCGCCCAAGAATGTGACACGGTTCTACACTATATGACAAAAAATCCTTGCAATCTACCATTTTCTCGTTCTATAATGTAACTGTCAAATCCTCTCAGGCTGCGAGATGTCGTAGAATATCCGATTCTACGAATTTTTTATGTCCTTTCCCATCCCTTGAAACAATTTTTTCGTCTTTTCAAGTGCCTTTATCTTACCTATTCCTCTACATTTCAGCAATATGGTGCGCTCCAATCGTCGAAATACCATCTCCAATGGTATTATAATTTACTTAAAATTACTTTTATTGCATTGCCCCTCCACCATCAGCGCCGCGTGAACGGTGAAGGTTCCTTCATCGTATTCCGTTTCCAGCTCACCGTCGTATTTTCCGATGATGTTCTTCATCGCCAATATGCCGAAACCGTGTTCCTCCCGCCCTTCCTTCGTGGTCAAAAAGCGGCCGGAGGGATCGAGACGAACCGGTCCTCCTTTGGAGTTTTTGCAGAACACAAAAAGCGTGTCGTTTTCCATGTTCATCCGCAGCTCGATAAACCGGCGTTCTTTCGCCGCCAGCTGCTCGCAGGCTTCCAAGGCATTGTCCAAGAGGTTCATCAAAAATCCGCACAAATCCGCGTCAGAGATGTCCAGCCGCTCCGGCAGTTTAATATTCGTGCGAACGGCAATTCCCTGTTCGGCCGCTTTTGTAAGGCGGATGGCTAAAATTCCGTTGACGATGGGGTTCTCCGTGTATTCCAGAGCAGGCACCCTAGCGCCTTCCTCGGACAGTTGGGCGATATATTGGCTCAGTTTCCCGATATTCTTCTGTTTCGACAGCAGCTCCAGCATCGCAATGTGATGCCGGAATTCGTGCTTCATTATCCGAGTCCTCTCAATGGTGGAACGAATTGCCGCGGATTCCTCTCCCGCAATCCGCAGTCGAAGCGCAAGGGCCTGCGTGGCGCTGTGGACGGCAATGGTCTCCCGAATGTACTCGATCAAGCTGATTACGGAGCCTGATCCCATTAAAAAAATGGCGATCCAGGGGGTAAGAAGAAAATACAGTCCGTCTTCAAAAACCCGGCTCAGCCGCATTCGCATCATCCCGTAAAACTCCGAAGCCAGCTGCCAGTTCTCTCCTCCGAACGTAGTGATCGATCCTGTTCCCACATAGAGGATCGCCATAACGAGCACGGCTGCCATGCTCCAGCGGATCAAGCGCTGGAAAACCTGGTTCCCGCTCCGCGCCTCCAACGCTCCGAAGACATACGCCGCCGCCGTCATCAGTGGTTGAAGATTCTGACACAGACGCTCGTGAGACGGCAGCAAAAGCAAAATGAAAATCTGACCGAGCAGCAGTCCGGCGTACCATTTTCCATATCGCCTCATATGCGCGGCCAAAAACCACAACAGCGGAATCAGATAAACACATTGAAGACCCCAGGCCAGTTGGCTGTAATCCTTCTGAAAAAAAGGAGTGACAGCGGCTTGATTCATGCCGATGGCAAACATCCATAGAAAGGCGCTGGCAGCTGGCAGCAGCAGTGGCCAAATGGGTGCCTTCCCGGTTTGAGGAATATCCCCGCGGCTCAGACCTTCGTATTTTTGATCCGTTTCTTCTTTCCGTTCCTCCTGTCTCAAATATAACCGAAGCAGGAACATCCCGCATAAAATCAGCCCTGTGCCTGCCAGGGCGGCGGTGGGATAATTGATTCCCGTGGCTACTGACCACCAGCGCTGCCCGAGCTTTGTCCGACTGGTCCGGTACAGGCTGGGAAGATGCGCTTCCGGGTCCGCGCCAGCCTCCTGTGGAAAGACCACGGAGCTCAGATCCCCCACGGCCAGAGTCAGTCGTTTTCCGCCGCTTCCGGGGGGAATGGGAAGCTCCACGATTCGGTCCACCCCTAACTGCCATGGCCCGCTCTCCTCATCCGGCGGCCCCGGAAACCTTATTTCGCCGATTTGCCCACCTGAGCCCGGCTGGTCCGTATACAGAAGGTCTTCGTCTACAAAGACCGCCAAATACCAATAGAGCAGGTTGATTTCCAAAATTGTTTCTCCGTCGTTCACCTCCTCTCCCAGGACCGTGGAAACATAGATCGTTTGA
>CAUHLX010000332.1 GCA_959606705.1 uncultured Bacillota bacterium
GATCAAATCCAGATTGATGTTGTCGAAGCCCGCGTGTCTTGCCTGTTGAAAATTATGATAAAACTCTTCTGCCGTGTGTACGCGGCCCAGGAATCGCAGCAGCTCGGGTTCCAAGGTCTGTACCCCCATGGAAAGCCGGTTGATCCCCAGCTCTCGGTAGGCAGACAGCTTTTCGCGGTCCAGTGTTCCCGGATTCGCTTCCGTGGTGATTTCCGCTTCCGGAGAAAGGAAGAAGCTCTCTCGGATCGCCGTCATGATTTGATCGGTCAACGAAGCCGATAGAATCGAAGGAGTTCCCCCACCGATAAAAACAGTGTCCACCCACGGTTCCCCGGGCGCGGAGCCGACCTGCGCTTCGCGCAGCCGAGCCCCGCGAAAGCGAATTTCCCGGACCAGCGCGCGGACGTAAGCCTCCTGTTCCCGGACATTCCGGCCTCCGAAGGAAAGAAAATCACAGTATCGGCATTTTTCCACGCAAAACGGAATATGGAGGTATAATCCCAACGTTTTATGCTCCTGTCTCTCGCCGTCTCGTCTCATTTCCACCGATTCCATTTCCGTCATCCGTTTCCTTCCTCACTTGTGGTTCCATTTTACCATAGTACGGTGGATATCTCCATACGAGAATCCCTTCCTCAAAAAATAGCAGAAGCAGCCTGACCCTTTGCGGGGTCAGGCTGCTCCCTCTTGAACCTTATAAATAGGATCTCATTGAATTTTGCCGGTCAGGGCTCTCAAGCAAGCCAGAGCCCCATCATAATCCGGATGATCGGTGACTTCCGAAACGTATTCCACGTGAGCCAGACAGCCATCCTCCCCTACCACAAACACCGCCCGGGTCAACAAGCCAAGCTCCTCGATCCGGGTTCCGGTGGCCTTGCCGAAGCTGTGTTCTTTATAGTCAGACAGGGTTTGAACCGCTTCCACTCCCGCCGCGCCGCACCATCTGACCTGTGCGAAAGGCAGATCCATGCTGACCGCGTAAATCTTCACGTCCGGAAACTCCGCGGCTGCCTCATTGAAACGGCGGACCTCCGCGTCACACACTCCGGTGTCCAGCGAGGGCACGGTCAGAAACACTCGAATTCCGGACAGCTCCTTTCCGTGAACCGGCCGCAGTTCGTTGTCCGACAGTGCAAACTCCGGCATCCGCTCTCCTTTGCGCAATTCCCTTCCGGCCAGCGTAAGGGGATTTCCTTTAAATGTAATAGACATGATTCATTCCTCCTTGAGTATTACGTCTTTGATTAATATACCCAAATTTAGAAATAAATCGTCTCACCGGAGGGATTAATCGTCGATTCCCAGCTTGTATTCCAGCACATCGTCCAGATCGGAGATCTTATCGTCTACCAGGTCCAGCTGACGATCCAGCTTCGCGTATTCGTCATAGGCCAGCTTCCCGGCATGATAGGACGCTTCCAGCTGATCCTCATAACGGTCGATTTCATGGTCCAGCGCGTCAATTTTCGCATCCAATTCATTGTACTGCCGCACTCGGTCCGCGTAGGAAGAGGCCGCTTTTAACTCGCTGACCTCTTTCACCAGTCGATCTGCTCTGGTGTCAAAATCCTTGATGGTTTTGTCAGAGGAATCCACTGCCGTCGAGCTTCCTCCTGTTTGAGTGTCCCGGTCCTTTTGGGAATCCTTCTGATCCGCGGGAGTGGTCAGCTTCACGATCTTATCGGCGCTGTCCCATCTCACCTGAAGGCCGGCCATGTCCGCCACCGCTCTGATCGGGAGATAGGTGCTGCCATCGTAGATCAATGGGTAAATCACTTCACCGCTGCCATTTTTCAAAGTCTGGGTCTTCCCGTCCAGCTGAACCGTCACATTGGGATTCAGCTCCGCCGTCACCTTTTGAATCGCAGGAGCCGCGTAAACACCCATCGTGAAAATTCCCATGGCGCACACTGTGGCCACCGCTGTTTTTACCATTTTCTTTCCGTTCATGTGTCTTTCCTCCTATCGTCTTTTCGCAGTCTCTGTTTTTTGCTCTTTCTGATAGGTTAATGCATCGCGTACTCTTTTTATCGCAAAGAAAATAAAAAAATTTGCTTACATAAATTTTTTTTTGGCGTTAAAATAAAGCGATGTCAATATGACTTTGAAAACATATTATGATATCGGCGATATAATCGAATAGAAGATGTAAGTCCAGCTTTTCCATAGCGTGTAGTCTGTCCACGGTGAACTCCGGTTTAGATTATACGCTATTTTTATGGAAAAGGAGAACTTGTGTATGTCTCAAACAAATCAAAACGCCAACGCTTATCTGGCGGCGGAGCCCCTCGGGAAGCTCCTCTTTCAATTCTCGGTGCCCTGCATTCTATCCATGCTGGTGAGCGCCTTGTACAACATCGTAGACCAGGTGTTCATCGGTCAGAGCATCGGATATTTGGGAAACGCGGCTACCAACGTAGTCTATCCCTTTACCGTGGCGGCCCTGGCGGTGGCTCTTCTCATCGGAGATGGCAGCGCGGCGCTGCTGAGCCTCTCCCTGGGCGGCGAGGATCACGAAACCAGTCATCGCTGTATCGGAAACGGCATTGTCCTGACCACCGCCGCCGGGATCGCTTTAACTATCGTCGGCTTTCTCTTCATCGATCAGATCCTGGAGCTGTTCGGGGTCACGGAAGCCAGCCGCGGTTACGCCTTGGATTACATGCGGATCATTCTGCTGGGAATTCCCTTCTACGTTTTCACCTCGGGAATGAATTCCGCCATCCGGGCCGACGGTTCCCCCCGCTATTCCATGTGTGCCACGGTGCTGGGGGCCATCATTAATCTGGTCCTCGATCCCCTTGCGATCTTTGTCCTGGATATGGGGGTAAAAGGCGCGGCAATCGCTACCATCATCGGTCAAATCGCGTCCTGTGTCATGACGCTGCTGTACTTTCGCCGGCCGCGATCCTTCCGCTTTCACAAGCTGAGCTTTCGTCCCGGCACTAGGATTGTCCGGCGAATCCTGATGCTGGGCATCTCCAGCTTTATCACTCAAATTGCCATTGTCATCGTCATGAGCGTAGCCAACAACATGATCGGCCTGATGGGGCCGCTCTCCAAATACGGCGCTGACATCCCCCTCTCCGCGGTAGGCATCGTGATGAAGGTCTTTGGGATCGTCATCGCATTTTCCGTGGGAATCGCGGTAGGCGGTCAGCCCATCATCGGTTACAACTACGGCGCGGGCAATTATAAACGGGTATTCGGAACCTATCGTCTGGTCATTTGTGCCAACGCAGCGGTGGGCTTGATCTCTACCCTGCTCTTTGAATTCTGTCCTCAGGTGATCGTCCGCCTGTTCGGCAGCGAGAGCGCTCTCTATAACGAATATGCCAACCTGTGCTTCCGCATTTTTCTCAGCGGCATCCTGCTCTGCTGCATTTAAAAAGCCAGCAGCATCTTTCTGCAGGCCATCGGCAAACCGGTGAAAGCAACGGTACTCTCCCTTTCCAGAGATGTGATTT
>CAUHLX010000333.1 GCA_959606705.1 uncultured Bacillota bacterium
CGGGCAAAATGTGCTCCGCCATGTCGATGACGCTGACTCGAACGCCCCTTGCCGCCAGGTTTTCCGCTACCTCCAGCCCGATAAAGCCACCGCCTACTACCACCGCCCGCTTGATTTCGTCCCGGTCCAGTGTCTCGCGAAGTGCGATGGCGTCATTCGGCGTTCTCATGTAGAACACGTTCTTCAGATCCACACCGTCCACCGGCGGTACGAAGGGACGTGCGCCTACGGCGATCACCAGTTTATCATAAGAGTATGTACTGCTTTCTCCCGTGGCCGAATCCACGGCGGTGACGGTTTTGGCCTGACGATCGATGGCGGTTGCCTCCGTGCCGATCTTCACTTCCGCTCCCGTGAGCTTGGCAAAGCTCTCCGGGGTGTTGACAATCAACTGTTCTTTTTCCTCGATCACATGACCCACATAATATGGCAGGCCGCAGCCTGCGTAGGAGATGTCCCTGTCCTTCGTCAAAATGGTGACCTGACAGCTGCGGTCTTCCCGCTTCAGCTTTGCGGCCACCTTCGTTCCGGCCGCTACGCCGCCGATAATCAAGACGTTCATCGTACCTTCCTCCTGTGCTCCTAAATTCATACAGTCTCGTTTCCAGATAGATTCAGCTTAACACTTGAGAGATTATAAGTATAGTGCTATATTAACTATATAAACTATAGGAAAAAACTATAACTATCCCAGTCAAAAAATAGCTGGTAAACGGAGCATTCTCATGACCATATGGCATCTCAAATTATTTATCGCGGTCGCGGAAAGCGGCAGCATGAGCGGAGCGGCAAATCAATACCTGATCCGCCAGCCTTCTGTCAGTCAAAAAATAGCCGAGTTGGAACGGCACTACGGCGTTCTGCTGTTCGAGCGTCTGGGCAATCGGCTGCACATCACCGAGGCCGGCGAAAAGCTGCTTCCCATGGCCCGAGATGTGGTCACCCGCTTCGACTTCCTGGATGAATCCATGGCGGCCGAACAGCGCGGCGGCCGGCTGAGAATCGGCGCCACCGTCACCATCGGCAGCAGTCTCCTTCCGGAGCTTCTGTTTCAATTTCGGGCCGCCAACCCTCACACCGAGGTCTTTGCCAGTGTCAACAATACCGCCGCGGTCGCGGAAAAGCTTTTAAACAATGAACTGGACCTGGCTTTGGTGGAAGGCAAGGTCAAAAGCCCGGACTTGATCAGCCTCCCCAAAATAGACGATTTTCTGGTTCTGGCCTGTGGCAGCCGGCATCCCTTTTTCCAACGATCGCAGCTTCACTGCCGAGATCTGGCGGGAATGGAGTTTGTCATGCGCGAGCCGGGAAGCGGAACCCGCGAGCTGTTTGAACAGTATTCTCAGGCTCACGGCCTGTCCATCCGCACTCTTTTGGAATGCGGCAACCCGGATGCCATGCGCAGTGCCGTCCGCGTGGACAACTGTCTGGCGGTAATTTCCGTGCGCCTGCTGGAACAGGATGCCAGAGAGGGTTCCGTCTGGCTGTTTCGCAATCAGGACCAGGAGTGGAACCGAACCTTCGATCTGGTCTATCATAAAAATAAGCACATCAACGGCGCGATGCGCCGCTTCTGTGCTCTATTGGAACAATACCGCGATCTAGAGGAAGCTCTGGATTTTCCCATGGGCCGACTGCTCCCCTCCTCGCTTCCAAAGCCCTCCCGCTCTTAAATATTCTGTTTTCCAAAGCAGACCATCGCCACGGCGATTCCCGCCGCGCCGCACAGCGCGATGGACGTCAGCGACAGCAGCAGGAGGTTTGTGGGAAGCGGATTCAAGCTTACCACCACCGCCGCGCACCAAGGCAGGACGAAGGGCAGGATTCCCCGCATTACGTTCGTCATGGATGCCAGTGACACAAAGAACAGGCAAATGAGAATCGAAGGGTAAAACAGATTTCTCTGGAGCACGCTGGCGGCCAGAATCGGGGTCAGCGTGAGAAATCCCAGCCCTCCCGCAACCAAAAACGCAAGCATCATTCGGAAGATTCTCTCTCCGGTGAGCTCCGATGAATAAAGGACCGCCGCCCCCAACAAATCGGATAGAAAAATCAGCCCCGTAAGACACAGGTGCACGGTCGCCCACACGATCAGCTTTCCCGAGAGAAACGCCGTTCTCGACGTAGGTGCGGTCAGCTGATTGATGATCGCCCGTTCCCCATACTCCTTTTGCTGCATCACGGTGATGAGCACTCCGCTGAGCGCCGGAAGGACCAGGAGCACGATGATCTGCAGATTGGTCAAATACCAGTTTTCTAAAGAAACCACATTTTCAGAGTACTGCAGCCACTGGTCCTGCTGAGCGTAATCCTTCCAAGTGATCAGCAGCGGCAGCAGAAAGACGATAGCCGCAAAAAGAATGAGGATTTTATTATGCTTCAGCTTCATAAACTCCGCTTGAATGATATTACGCAATTCCGATCCCCCCTGTCAGCCTCGTAAAATAATCCTCCAAATTGCTTTCGCACAAAGTGAGCTCCGTCACCTCAAAGCCTGATTCCATCAGCCTTCGGTTGATTTGAGCCCGATCCCGGTCCACCTCGTACAAATACAGCGTGTGGTCGTCCACCGTCTGATAGTCGGAAATTCCAAACTCCTGTTCCAGCAGCAGTACGGCGGCCGGCAGCTTCGACACTTCGATGCGGATGAAATTGCGATTCAACTCGCGAAGCTTCCCCATGCCGATCTCCTGAATCAATTCTCCGTCCCGCATGATCCCCATACAATCCACCAGCTGTTCCACCTCGCTGAGAATGTGACTGGAAATCACGATAGTCGTTCCTTTCTCCTGAGACAGTTTTAACAGCATGGCCCTCATTTCCCGTATGCCGATGGGGTCTAAGCCGTTGGTGGGCTCGTCCAGAATCAAAAGCTCCGGCTGGAGAAGCAGGGCCGCGGCGATTCCCAGACGCTGATTCATCCCCATGGAATAATGAGACACCGTTTTCTTCGTCTCCTGCTCCAGACCCATCTCCTTCAATGCGTATTCCACCGCGTCCGGTCGATGAATTCCCCTCAGCTTGGCTAAAATGTTCAAGTTTTCCCGACCGGTCAAGTGACCATAAAAGCCAGGTGTTTCAATGATCGATCCGATTCTGGAATACACAGATTTGGCAGTTTCTCCGGCTTTTTTCCCGTTTCCGCCTATCGTCTGGCCAAAGAGCGTAATCTCCCCCTCGACCCGACGCAGGAGCCCCATGATCGCCTTCATGGTCGTGGTTTTCCCTGCGCCGTTTCTCCCCAGCAATCCGTAAATCGACCCTTGCGGTACGTGGAGGTTCAGGTTCTTTACTGCGTACTGTGTCCCGAACTTCACCGTCAGTCCGCTTGTCTGCAAAAGATATGGATTCATTTCTTTCGCCCCCTTTCTCCTCAAATATACCGCGAAAACCTTGCCAAAAGCTTGCCGAAATCTTGATCTTTCCTTACATTACATTTCGTCCGGCCGCGAGGAAGCTGCGCTCT
>CAUHLX010000334.1 GCA_959606705.1 uncultured Bacillota bacterium
GTTATCAGTGGGGCGCGTATCGAAGCGGTGAGGAAAGAAATCCGGCACCGGCGTGTACGTGAAAGGAGCGGACGATTTTTCGTCAAATTGGGTGGTACCGCAGAAGTGAGTTCGGCTTTTGTCCCTTAAGGAGGATAAAAGGCGGATTTTTTTATGTAGTAAAAGGAGTGTGAAGAGGGAATGTCACGTGGAAGATTTGGACAGCACGGAGGACAGTTTATTACGGAAACGCTGATGAACGTGCTCTATGAGCTGGAGGAGGCCTATGGCCATTATAAGGACGATCCGCAGTTTCAAGCGGAGCTGACGGAGCTTTTCAACGATTACGCCGGGCGGCCGTCCCGTTTGTATTTCGCCGAGAAGATGACCAAGGATCTGGGAGGCGCGAAGATTTATCTAAAGAGGGAGGATTTGAACCACACCGGGTCTCATAAGATCAACAACGTACTGGGCCAGGTGCTTCTGGCCAAGCGCATGGGCAAGACCCGGGTGATCGCGGAGACCGGCGCGGGACAGCACGGGGTGGCTACCGCTACCGCGGCGGCGCTGATGGATCTGGAATGTGAAGTGTACATGGGCCGGGAGGATACGGAGCGTCAGGCTTTGAACGTCTACCGGATGGAGCTGCTGGGAGCCAAGGTGCATCCCGTCACCAGCGGGACCATGACTTTGAAGGACGCGGTGAGCGAGACCATGAGGGAGTGGAGCGCTCGTTCCTTTGACACTCATTACGTCCTGGGGTCGGTGATGGGTCCTCATCCGTTTCCCACGATCGTGCGGGACTTTCAGAGCGTGATCGGCAGGGAAGTGAAGCAGCAGCTGAAGGAAAAGGAAGGTCGGCTGCCGGATGCGGTGATCGCCTGTGTGGGAGGCGGCAGCAACGCCATGGGCCTGTTTTACGATTTTATCGGAGATCCCTCGGTTCGCCTCATCGGCTGTGAGGCCGCGGGCTTGGGGGTGGATCACCCGAAAAACGCGGCGACCATCGCCAACGGCTCCGTGGGGATTTTTCACGGGATGAAGTCCTATTTCTGTCAGGATGAACACGGACAAATCGCGCCGGTTTACTCCATTTCGGCGGGACTGGACTATCCGGGGATCGGACCGGAGCACGCGGACCTCTACGACCGCGGACGGGCGGAATACGTTCCGGTGACCGATGACGAGGCGGTGGATTCCTTCGAGTACCTGTCCAGAACGGAAGGGATCATTCCGGCGGTGGAAAGCGCTCACGCGGTGGCCTACGCCAGAAAGCTGGCGCCGAGCATGAGTAAGGATCAGATCGTGGTGGTCAACCTGTCGGGACGCGGGGACAAGGATGTGGCCGCCATTGCCAGATACAGGGGGGTGTCTCTTTATGAGTAAGACGAAGCAGGCCTTTGCAAAGGGCAAGGCATTTATTCCATTTGTGACAGCGGGCGACCCGAATCCGGAGGTAACCGAGCAGTTGGTCTACGCCATGGCGGAAGCGGGAGCGGATCTCATCGAGCTGGGGATTCCCTTCTCCGATCCGGTGGCGGAGGGCCCGGTGATCCAGGCGGCCGACCTGCGGGCGCTTGCCGCGGGCACCACGGTGGAAGGAATCTTCGAACTGGTGGAACGGATTCGGCAAAACTGCCAAATTCCACTCGCTTTCATGACATACATCAATCCGGTGTATTTTTACGGCGTGGATCGTTTTATGGAACGGGCGGCGGCCTGCGGGATCGACGCCATCATCGTACCGGATCTGCCCTTCGAAGAACGGGAAGAGCTGCTGCCGTCCTGCCGGACGCACGGCGTAGACTTAATTTCCATGGTCAGTCCCTCGTCTCACGAAAGAATCCGGGCCATCGCTCAAGAGGCGGAGGGCTTTGTCTACTGTGTTTCTTCCATGGGGGTCACGGGCGTGCGCTCGGAGATCACCGGAAACATCGGCGAAATGGTGCGGAGCGTGAAAGCGGTCAAGGAGATTCCCTGTGCCATCGGCTTTGGGATTTCCACACCGGAGCAGGCGGCGGAGATGGCGCGTCAATCCGACGGCGCCATTGTGGGCAGCGCCATCGTCAAATTAGTGGAACGGTACGGAACGGAGTGCGTTCCCCATGTGAAACAGTTTGTAAGCGAAATGAAAGAGGCGGTGCGGCGAAGCGAAAAATAATTTGCACTCTACGATAAAGAACAAATGTATGGTAAAATAAATGTTCAAGGTGAGTGAACTGAGAACTGAGGGTGCCATGTTTAGAACGAAGAGAAACGGAATCAACCGAGTGGATGTCCAAGTGATGATACTGACCGCTTTTTTGGTGGTGTCGTCGGTCTTGTGCGTTTACGTGTTCAATTATAAAATATCCTATGGCAGCATGATTCAAAGCCTGGAGACGCGGACGCAGTCGATCTACGAATATGTGGACAAGACTCTGGACAAAAGTACGTTTCATGAGATCAATTCGCCGGAGGATCAGTCAAAGCCGTCCTACGTTTCCATGAAAGCTTCCATGGAGGAGCTGAAGGCCATCACCGGGGTCCGTTACCTGTACACGGCAAAGCAGAACGAAAACGGGGATTTTGTCTATGTGGTGGACGGTCTGCCTGCGGACAGCGAGGATTTCCGAAATGCCGGCGACCTCATCGAGGAGGAGATCATCCCCGACTTGAAACGGGCGCTGAACGACGAAGTGGTTCTGCCGGAGGACATCATCGAAACCACTTGGGGACACATCTTCATTTCCTATTATCCGGTGCACGAAGGCGGACAAGTGGTAGGGGTGGTGGGAATCGAGTTCGACGCGGAACAGCAGTACCAGACCTATCGGACCGTGCGGATGATCACTCCGCTGATCGCGCTGGCGGCATGCCTGATCGCCTGCCTGGTGGCGGTGAAGATGTTCAAGAGAATTTCCAATCCCAGATATCAGGATTTGGCCAATACCGATCAGCTCACCGGTTTGAAAAACTGGAATGCCTTTGATCTGGATCTCAAGAATATGATCAGCTGGGACCGTCAGGAGGGGATGGTGGTGTTTTCCATCGATCTGGACGGATTGAAGCAGGTCAACGACAATTATGGCCATCAGGAAGGAGACCGTTATATTCAGGAAGCCGCGGAGATCTTGAAAAAGTCCGCGGGAGACCTGGCGATTCTCTATCGGGTGGGGGGTGACGAGTTTGTCATCCTGGGAGAAAATTTTACGCAGGATCAGATCGACAAGGTTCTGGAGCGAATCCGCGTCAATACTCACGCGGCCAATCAGGAGCTGCAGATCAAGATCTCCATGGCGGGGGGCTTCGCGGCCTTCGATCCACAGCAGGATCGGGACATTCGAGAGACGTATCGCCGGGCGGATCTTTGCATGTACGAGCAGAAGAAAAAACATAAGCATAAGAATAAGGACGAATGAGCTGTAATGCGGCGCCCCGACGAAGCAGTTCGCCGGCGGCCCTATCGAAAGGAGCGGGAGAGAATGGCAGGAAGCAGGAAAGC
>CAUHLX010000335.1 GCA_959606705.1 uncultured Bacillota bacterium
GGCGTAGAAGCCGCCGCCGGGAGCGTACATCACGGTCTCGCCGTTATCGTCGAACTCGGTGAGCAGCCAGATCAGGAAATCTTCCGCGTTTTCCACCGGCAGCTTGCACATGACGTAGAACGCGCCTTTAGGCTCCGCGCAAACTACGCCGTCGATTTTCTGCAGTGCGGCGTAGATGGTATCTCTCCGCTTCTTGTATTCCGCTCTCACGCTGTCAAAATAATTTGCCGGCAGTCCGTAAAGAGCGGTGGAACCGACCTGCTCCAGGGTGGGGCTGGACAGTCTGCTCTGAGCGAACTTCATCATCTGCTGCTGCAGCTCCGCGTTTCTGGTGATGGCCGCGCCGATCCGTGCGCCGCAAGCGGAGAACCGCTTGGAAACGCTGTCGATTACGATGACGTTTTCCGCCGCGTCTTCAAATTCCAGCATGGTGGAAAGGGGCTCGCCGGCATAGACGAATTCTCTGTACACTTCGTCGCCGATGACGAACAGCTCATGCTCTTTGGCGATGTCCGCCATCATGCGCATTTCGTCCTTGGTCAGAACCGCGCCGGTGGGGTTGCCGGGGTTGGTGAACATGATCGCTCTGGTATTCTCGTTGATGAGAGCTTCGATCTTCGCCCGGTCGGCGAAGTGATAACCTTCCTCGGGGGTGGTGGCGATGGGACGAATCTTAGCGCCGGTAGCCTTTACGAAGGTGTTGTAGTTGGGGTAGAACGGCTCGGGAATGATGATTTCGTCGCCGTCATCCAAAATGCTCAGCAGAGCGATCAGCAGAGCTTCGCTGCCGCCACTGGTGATGGTAATATCGTTGGTGTCCAGCTTGACGCCCAGATTTCCGTAATAGCCCTTCACTGCTTCGATCAGAGACGGAATGCCGGGAGACGGAGCGTACTCCAGAACCGGGTCATTGAAATGATTCACCGCGTCCATGAATACCGAAGGGGTTTCGATATCGGGCTGACCGATGTTCAACTGATAGATCTTCTTGCCTTTTTTCTTCGCTTCCACCGTGTACGGGTAGAACTTACGAATGGGAGACAGGCTGCACTGTTCCGCTTTTTTTGAAAATTTCACGTGATTTCCCTCCTCAAATTACGATCATAAATGACGATCTGCGCAATCCCGATCACGGACTGCGGTCGATGTTATGTACCGCATCAAGTATAACAATAATCCCGTCCGATGTGTACCCCCAAGGGGGAAAAAAGTGATTTTTTTGCTTCCATCCGCAGGAAAAGGGGTTCCGCCTTCCGAAATCCTCCGAAACGTTTTTTTGATTGAATTTTCAAGCCTGACATGCTATGATTACCCTGAATGAGTTAAAGGAAAACGGGCCAGAAAATGGGAGGCGAATAGCAGATGATTTGGAGCAGAGAGGAAACCTTCAATCGGGAGCAGATTCAGGAAATACAGCTGGATCGGCTGAAGAAAACGGTAGCGTACGTTTATGAGAAGGTTCCCTATTATAAAAAAAAGCTGCAGGAAGCGGGCCTCGAACCGGGAGACGTGAAAAGTCTGGACGATCTGCGGAGAATCCCCTTAACAGTAAAAAGCGATTTCAAGGAGAACTATCCCTTTGGCCTGTTCGCGGTGCCTCAGAAGGAGATCGTGCGCTATCACGGTTCCTCCGGGACCACGGGGAAGCCCACGGTGGTAGGTTATACCAGAAATGATATGAACACCTGGGCGGAGTGTGTGGCTCGCCTGGTGTGCATGGCCGGAGTGACGGAAGCGGACACGGCGCAGATCGCCTTTGGCTACGGACTGTTTACCGGGGCGCTGGGGCTGCAGCAGGGCTTGGAACGCGTGGGCGCTTCCGTGATTCCCATGTCCAGCGGCAATACCAAAAAACAGCTGATGATCATGAAGGATTTCGGAACCACCACGCTGATCAGCACGCCCAGTTATGCGCTCCATATGGCGGAGACGGCGCTGGAGATGGGGATCGATCCGGCCAAGGATTTGAAGATTCGTCACGGGCTGTTCGGCGGCGAAGGCGCCACGGAGGCCATGGAAAAGGAACTCATGGAAAAGTGGGGAATGTTCGCTACGGAGAACTATGGCATGAGTGAGCTGTGCGGCCCGGGGGTTTCGGGGGAATGCGAGGCCCTTCAGGGAATGCATGTAAACGAAGACTATTTCATTCCGGAGATCATCAACCCCGAAACCGGAGAGGTGCTGCCGGAGGGTCAGGTGGGCGAGCTGGTGATCACGCCTCTTTGGAAGGAAGCGCTTCCGGTGCTGCGTTACCGGACCAGAGACATCACCTCGCTGCACTACGAAAAGTGCGGCTGCGGCCGGACCACGGTGCGGATGGCCAAGATCCAAGGGCGTTCCGACGACATGATGGTGCTGGGAGGGGTCAACGTGTTCCCGTCCCAGATCGAGGAGGTATTGTTCGCCACGGAGGGCATCGGAAAGCACTATCAGATCAAAGTGTTCAAGAAGGGCTATCTGGACAAGATCGAGGTGGTGGTGGAGCTGCTGGATGCCAACCTGTTGGATTCCTACGGACAGCTGGAAAATCTGCGGCAGAGCATCAAGACGCGTCTGCGTTCCGTGCTGGGTATCGATTCCAAGATCACCTTGGTCGAACCCCGTTCGCTGGAACGATTTGAAGGAAAAGCAAAGCATGTGATCGATTTGAGGGGGGAGAAATAATGCTGATTAAACAGATTTCCGTATTCTTACCCAACCACAAGGGTTCTCTGGCTCAGTTGACTGACATCCTGGAGAAGAACGGAGTGGATATCCGAGCCATCGCGGTGTTCGATACCACGGAATTCGGGATTCTTCGCCTGGTAGTGAACGATCCGGAGCGGTGTGTGGAGGTTCTGAACCGGGAAGGCGAGGTGGCCAAGGTCAGCGAAGCGCTGGCGGTGGAGCCGGAGGATGAGCCGGGTTCGCTGAACCGCATTTTTCAGCTGCTGGCTGAGCATGAAATCAACGTGGAATACATTTATTCCTATGTGATGAGAAAAAGCGAGATGCCGTATATCGTGTTGAAGGTGGATCAGCCGCAGAAGGCTGCCGAAATTCTGGAAAAAGCCGGGGTCAAGGTGGCCGGAGAGTAAAATGATCGGAGCGAAAAATGATCGGAGAGAAAACGGGAGCGTAAGCGTCAAATAACCAAAACCTCCTGGAACCGTCGGGTTGTTGGATGATTGGTGGTTTGAAAACGATTGGAAAGCAGTTTGGATGCGGCTTGGAAGCAGTTTGGATGCGGACTGGAAGCAGTTGAAAACTCCTCGACGGCTCCGGATATTATCTTTTTTCTGGCCTTTTTTCTCAAAAGGTTAAGATTAGCGGTAAAATCGTTCTATTTCATCGATTTCTAGGGCGATATTATCTTATTTTGCATAAAGTGGAGAAAAAGGTTAGGAAAACGTCTCATTTCTAACCTTTTCGCACAAAAATAGATGAGATAGGATAAGACCATCCGATTGG
>CAUHLX010000336.1 GCA_959606705.1 uncultured Bacillota bacterium
CGGGACCATTCGGTACCGGGGGGAGGAATTGACGGAAGAACGTCTCTCGAAGCTCCGGGGAAGAGAGATTTCCCTGATGCCTCAAAACGTGGGCTATCTGGACCCGCTGATGAAAATCGGGCCTCAAGTCCGCAAGGGGCGCAAGGATCCGGAGACGGTGCGCCGGCAGCGGGAGATTTTTCACCGCCACGGGCTGGGTCCGGAGGTGGAGGAGCTCTATCCCTTTGAATTATCCGGGGGAATGGCTCGTCGAGTGCTGGTGTGCTCCACCGTGCTGGATGAGCCTCAGCTGATCATCGCGGACGAACCCACCCCGGGACTGCACCTGTCGGCGGCGCAGAAGACGCTGGCTCATTTCCGGGAGCTGGCGGATCAGGGGAGCGGCGTTCTGCTCATCACCCATGACGCGCAGCTGGCTTTCACGGTGGCGGACCGGGTGGTGGTGTTCTACGCGGGGCTTACCGTGGAGGAAGCGCTGGTGTCCGACTTTGAACAGGAGGAAACGCTGCGTCATCCGTACACCAAGGCGCTGTACCGGGCACTGCCCCGGAATGGCTTCCGGTTTGAGCCGGGGGTACAGCCTTATGTGAAGGATTTGCCGGAGGGCTGTCCTTACGGTCCCAGATGTGAATGGTTTACGGAGGCTTGCCGGGGAGAAATTCCTCTGCGGCCGCTGAAGGGCGGCTTTGTGCGCTGTCTGCACGGGGAAGGAGGTGACGCGCTGTGATTTTGGAAGCCAGGGAGCTTTCCTTTTCCTATGGGAAGAATGGAGAGCCGGTGCTGGAGCGGTTCAGCCTCTCCGTGGAGAGCGGGGAGCGGGTGGGAATCGTGGCACCCAGCGGCCGGGGAAAGTCCACGCTTTGCCGGCTGCTGTCGGGCTATTTGACTCCCCGGGAGGGCCAGGTGCTGCTGGACGGAATCCCGCTTTCGGAGTACCGGGGCTATTGTCCGGTTCAGCTGATCTATCAGCATCCGGAGCAGGCGGTCAATCCTCGAATGCGTATGAGGGACGTGCTGGCGGAGGGGGACCGGGTGGAGCCGTCGGTGATCCGAGCGCTGGGGATCGAGGAGGACTGGCTTTCCCGTTTTCCGGGGGAGCTTTCGGGAGGAGAGCTGCAGAGGTTTTGCGTGGCCCGGGCGTTGGGCAGCCGCACGCGGTTTCTGCTGGCGGACGAAATCAGCGCCATGCTGGATCTGATTACCCAGAGTCAGCTCTGGAGCTTTCTGCTGGAGGAGGCGGAACGCCGGGGACTGGGTCTCATCGCGGTGTCTCACGACAAAGAATTGACGGATCGAATCTGTACCAGGACCATCGATCTGTGATAGAATAGAAAAAAACCACACAGAGGGAGGAATGGAAGATGGAACGGAACACACCGATGGAATTGCGGTACGATAAGCTGGGACCGAGAGTCGTCAAGGCCTTGGAGAAGCGGGCCTTCGAAGCGTATTACTGCGCCAGCCGGGAGGAGGCGCTGAAAAAGGCGGTGAGCCTGATTCCTAAGGAGCACGTGGTGTCTTGGGGCGGTTCCATAAGCATTCAAGAGATCGGCCTGTCGGATTACGTGAAGGAAAACGGCTATCAGGTGATCGACCGGGACACGGCGAGGAGCCCGGAGGAACGGGTGGAGCTGATGAGGCGGGCGCTGAGCTGCGGCACCTTTCTCATGAGCAGCAACGCGGTCAGTGAGGATGGTCAGCTGGTGAACGTGGACGGAAATGGCAACCGAGTGGCGGCTCTGTGCTACGGGCCGGACAGCGTGCTGGTGATCGCGGGGATGAACAAGGTGGTCAAGAGCGTGGAGGACGCGTTCCGCCGGGCCAGAACCATCGCCGCCCCGGCCAACGCTCAGCGTTTTCCCGGAGCGGCCACCCCCTGCGCGTCCGGCGGCACCTGCGCGGACTGCACCAGCGCGGACTGCATCTGTTCTTTTCTGGTGACCACCAGAATGTGCCGCCCTGCCGGACGGATCAAGGTCATCCTCGTCGGGGAGAGCCTGGGGCTGTAGCGCACCGCCGCTGGCCGTGCGGCGGAAAAATGTAAAAAAGGAAAGGCAATCGCCATGGCTCTTTCATATACTGATAGGGATCCCATCCAGGTCAGAAAGGAAGATACCATGGCGATTAAAATTTTTGTCGATCAGGGGCACAATCCCCAAAACCCCAACGCCGGTGCGGAAGCCAACGGCGTTCGGGAGCAGGATATCACATACGACGTCGGGGTACGCTTGGCGGCCCTGCTCAATGCAAACCCCAACTTTGAGGCCCGGCTGTCCCGCAACAGCCCCACGGAACAGTTGGGCACCAGCAACGCCACCAGCCTTCAGGCACGTGTGAACGCGGCCAACAGCTGGGGAGCGGATTATTTCATCAGCCTGCACTGCAACTCCAGCCAGATCGCTTCCGCCAGCGGCAGCGAAGCCTACGTCTACAGCCGGCAGAGCCCGGCCTATGAAATGGGAGAGCGGATTTTGGAGGGGCTGAATTATATGACCGGTCTGGCCAACCGCGGAGTGTTTGAACGGCCCACGCTGTATGTTCTGCGGGCTACGGCCATGCCCTCCGTTCTGGTGGAAATGGGCTACCTCACCAACAGCAGAGACGCATATCTGCTTACCTATGATCCTCAGAGCTTTGCCCGGGGGATTTACAATGGGATTCTGCTGTATTACGGTCTCCTGTAGGGAGCTGGAACCGGTGGTTTCCACGAAAGCATTCGCCCCAATGGCCCTGTCGGTTTCAATCCTGCCGGCAGGGCTGTTGGCGTACTTTTAAAATAATTTCTTTGAATTGCCATTTTTCAATGGAGAAGCACTTCTATTTTTGATAAACTAAAAGAGTAATTAAAATCGGGTTAGTGTGTCATATTAAAAAGAGAGGAAATGAAAATGAAAAGGACGAAACGAGTGCTGACGCTGCTCCTGGCGATGGCGATGACTCTGTCTCTGGCCGCCTGCGGCGGCGCGGGGGACGGAACGGCCGGCGGAGATTCCCCGGACCCGGACAAGCTGATCGCGGACGCGGAGAAGAAGGTTGCCGACGTGAAGAGCCTGGAAGCGGATATGACCATGAAGATGGATCTGTCCGCCGAGGGCGAGAGTATGGTCATGGATCTTACGATGAACATGGCTACGCTGGATGACCCCATGATGCTGAAAATGGACATGGATATGACCATGGAACAGGATGGGGAGAAACAAAGCCAGAAGATGTATCTGTACGGGGAAGCGCAGGACGATCAATCCATGATGCTGTACATGTCCATGGACAATACCGAATGGATGAAACAGTCGGTGGAAATCGGGGATGTGTCACAGTATGAAGCCAAGGACGACATGAGCCTGTACTTGAAAAGCGGAACGGGGTATGAACTCAAGGGCACGGAAAAGGTGGACGGCTCCGACGCGTACCGTCTGGACGGCGTGGTGGGCAAGGATTACATGACCG
>CAUHLX010000337.1 GCA_959606705.1 uncultured Bacillota bacterium
AACGAGGAAGGAAAAGAACTGGGCGATCCTACGGAGGTGGCGCTGATCAATTTCAGTGATCGCCACGGCTATGAGGATACGACCTATCGAAAGAAATATCCCCGGCTGGGCGAGATCCCCTTTGACAGTGACCGAAAGCTGATGAGCACGGTGCACAACGTGGACCGGAACCACGGGGAGGGCCCCAACGCGGGCGGTCAAAACGTTATGTACACCAAAGGAGCCGTGGACGTTCTGTTTCATCGGATCACTTCGATTGAGACCTCGGAGGGCGTGCGGCCGATCAATGACGACGACAAGAGGAAGCTGGCGGAAATCAACGAAGCCTTCTCTAGGGACGGACTGCGGGTGCTGGCGTTTGCCTGGAAGGAGATCGGGGACCGGAAGGAGATCGGTCTGGAGGATGAAAACGATATGACGTTCCTGGGTCTGGTCGCCATGATGGATCCCCCCAGAGAAGAATCCAAAGCGGCGGTGGCCGAATGTATCAAAGCGGGAATCCGCCCGATCATGATCACCGGGGATCATAAGGTGACGGCGGCGGCCATCGCCAAGCAGATCGGAATTTTAAAGGACGAATCGGAGGCGGTGGACGGCGCGGAGATCGATAAGATGAGCGACGCGGAGCTGGAAGAATTTGTTCCTAAAATCTCCGTTTATGCCAGAGTTTCTCCCGAACACAAGATCCGTATCGTTCGAGCTTGGCAGAAGCGAAGCAACATCGTGGCCATGACCGGCGACGGGGTCAATGACGCTCCCGCGCTGAAGCAGGCGGATATCGGTGTGGCCATGGGAATCACCGGCAGTGAGGTGGCTAAGGATGCCGCCAGCATGGTCCTCACGGATGACAATTTCGCAACCATCGTCAAGGCGGTGGAGAATGGCAGAAATCTGTACGCCAACATCAAAAAGTCCATTCAGTTTCTCTTGTCGGGAAACACGGCGGGGATTATCGCGGTGCTTTACGCATCCTTGCTGGGATTGCCCGTGCCCTTCGCGCCGGTTCATCTGCTGTTCATCAACCTTCTGACGGACAGCTTGCCTGCCATCGCACTGGGAGTGGAACCGCATACGCCGAAGGTGATGGAAGAAAAGCCTCGCCCCATGAACGAATCCATTCTCACCAGACCGTTCTTTGTCAGCATTGTCTACGAGGGCCTGGTGATCGCCGCGGCGACCATGATCGCTTATTATGTGGGGCTGTCTCACGGAGGATCGGGAATGGCTATGACCATGGCCTTTGCCACCTTGTGCCTGTCCCGCTTATGTCATGGGTTCAACTGTAAGCAGAAAAACGGTCCGGTGCTGTTCACCAAAAAAATGTTCAATAACAAGTGGACCTGGGGCGCCTTCATCGTCGGTTTCCTGCTGCTGAATTCGGTCCTCTGGATTACTCCGCTTCACGGGCTGTTTGCCATTGCACCCATCACGCCTTCGCTGATCTGGGTGATTTACGGTCTGGCCTTCGCCTCACTCTGTGTCAATCAGCTGATCAAACTGATCATCATGCTGGCGGGCCGGAAGTAAGGAAGTGAAATGGAAATTAGTTGCAACCATTTTTGATCGGTAGTATAATGATGCTATAAAGCAGTAAAGCAGACACTTGCAGGAGACACCGCGGACGACCGGTCCCGCGAAGGAGGCAGAGGAATGGCGTACGAAACCAAGCTGAAGAACAAAGAGACCGACGACCTGTTCCGGGCGATTCTCGCGTTGGAGGATGAGGAGGACTGCTATCGGTTCTTCGAGGATATTTGTACGATAAAGGAGCTGCAGGCCATTGCCCAGCGGCTTCAGGTAGCGAAGCTTTTGAAAGAAGGCAAAACCTACAACGAAATCGAGGAAGTGACCAAAGCCAGCACCGCGACCATCAGCCGCATCAACAAATGCCTGGTCTATGGCGCGGACGGTTATCAGCGGATTCTGGAGCGAATCAAGTAACGATTCCATCTGCGTTCGGTGAAAAAAGCAACGGTATGAAAGCTGCTTCGGGGAAAAAGACCGGAGCAGCTTTTTCTATCATCGGGAAGGAAGCGGCGATGAAAACATATCAAACATCAGAAGTGGCAAAGGCCATCGGAATCCATCCTAATACGGTGCGCTTGTACGAAAAATTGGGGTTGATTTCCAAACCGGACCGGCTGCCCAACGGCTATCGGGTTTTTACCCAGCTTCATCTGGAACAGTTCCGGCTTGCCCGTCTGGCATTCCAAATTGAAGTCCTGCAAAACGGGCTGCGTAAAAAGATCGTTGAAATGGTAAAAGCATCGGCGGCCGGTGATTTCGATACGGCATTGACGCTTACAAGGGAATATTTGGAACAAGTGAAGAGGGAACGTGCCAATGCGGAGGAGGCCATCGAAATCGCGGCGCAGATTTTGAACGGAGAGACCGGAGAAAGCACCTGCGCTCTCAAACGCCGAGAAGTATCGGAAGCCTTGGGAATTTCCATGGATACGCTGAGAAATTGGGAAATGAACGGTCTGCTTCGTGTGAAACGGAAACAGAATGGTTATCGTGTCTACACCGATCACGAGATCCGAAGACTGAAAATAATCCGTTCGCTGAGATGCGCAAACTATTCTTTGGAGGCGATCCTGCGCATGCTTCGTCAATTATCCCGAAATCCCAACGTGGACCTAAAGGAGGCGTTGAATACTCCCGAACCGGACGCGGACCTCATCGCCGTCTGCGATCAATTGATCACCTCGTTGACCGCCGCGGAAGCCAACGCGTATGAAATGATCCGCAAGCTGAGAAAAATGAAGCGAATCCATTTGTAAACCCTCCACTTTAACACCATAGTTCTCACCGATGGTATCCTTCTTTTTAGAACAAAGGAGGGAACCATCATGAATGAAATCATCAAAGTGGATCAATTGACAAAATCCTACGGCAGGCTGCCGGCGGTGGACCATTTGAGCTTGTCGGTGGGACCGGGGATGGTGTTTGGCTTGCTAGGAGCCAACGGAGCGGGAAAAAGCACCGCCATCGAATGTATTCTGGGAACCAGGAAAGCGGACGGCGGAACCGCAGCCATATTGGGAATGAATCCTTGGAAAGACCGTCGGAAGCTTTTTGAACGAGTGGGGGTTCAATTTCAGGAAGCCAGCTATCAGGATCAGATTACCGTGTGGGAGCTTTGCGAAGTGACGGCTTCCTTGTACCACAAACCGGCGGACCCCGGGGAGCTGCTGACACGCTTTGGCATTATTCAGCAGCGCAAACAGCTGGTGAGCCAATTGTCGGGGGGACAGAGGCAGCGCCTGTTCATCGTTCTGGCGCTCATACCGGATCCGGAAGTGGTATTTCTGGACGAGCTGACCACCGGCCTCGACGCCAGGGCCCGCAGAGATGTTTGGAAGCTCTTGTCCGACCTCAAAGAAAAGGGTTTAACGGTTTTCCTGACCTCCCACTTCATGGACGAGGTAGAAGC
>CAUHLX010000338.1 GCA_959606705.1 uncultured Bacillota bacterium
TCCATGCACAAAAAAGTTTGGAAGAAAGCGGAGGCCGGCGGAAAAGCGGATAAGATGCGATACGCCATCACCGTTTCCAAAACGCTGAACAAGTTTAAGATCAAGTCCATGAAAAAGCTGTTTAAGGATGTTCACCAGGGCTTGGGCGGAAAGGTGCGCCTGCTGATCTGCGGCGGAGCGGCCATCAATCCGGCGGTGGTTTCGGACTTCAACGCCATGGGCTTTAACATGATTCAAGGCTATGGCATGACGGAGTGCGCGCCGATCATCACCGTCAACATGGATCGCCATTCCAAGGATGCGTCCGTGGGGCTGCCCATGCCGGGGACCGAGGTGAAAATTGTGGACCCGGACGAAAATGGCGTGGGTGAGATTATTTGCAGAAGCGATTCCGTAATGCTGGGGTATTACAACAACCCGGAAGAGACGGAGAAGGTTCTGCGGGACGGCTGGCTCCACACCGGCGACCTGGGGTTCTTCGACAAGGATGGTTATCTGTACATTTCCGGCCGGAAGAAGAATGTGATCGTCACCAAAAACGGAAAGAATATTTTCCCGGAGGAAGTGGAGTTTTATTTGGGAAAAAGCGAGTACATCAGTGAAACGCTGGTCTGGGGAATGGACGACGAAAAAACCGGTGAAACGCTGGTTTGCGCGGAGATCGTTCCGGATTACGCCCTCATTGAGGAGAAGATCGGCAAGCTTCCGCCGGAAGAGCTGAAGCGCCTCATTAAGCGTGTGGTAGATGAGACCAACGACCAGATGCCGCCGTATAAAAGAGTCAAACGGTTTGACCTTCGGGAAACCGAATTTGATAAAACAACCACGAAAAAGATCAAACGGTACCAGAATAAAGCGTAGCTGGGAAGCGCGCGATAACAAAGGAGTACGGAAGATGAGAACATTGAAAATTGCCATGCTGGGGTTTGGCAACGCAGGCCGGGCTTTTGCGAAGATTTTGGAGGAGAAGCGTGAGGAGATTCGGAAGCGCTGTCAATGTGATCCGGTGGTGACGGTGATCACCACGAAAAGCCGGGGCAGCCTGGTCTCAAAGAATGGAGGTCTCGATCTTCGTCAGGCTTGGACGGAGCTCGAAACGTTGGGACACTTCGACGAAGCCTCGCCGGAATATTCCGAGCTGACCTCAATGGAAGCGGTGGAAACCGCGGATTATGACGTGGTGCTGGAATTGACGCCTTTGGAAATATTCAGCGGGGAGCCGGCTGCCACCCACCTGCGCAAGGCGATGGAGCGAGGCAAGCACGCGATTACGGCGAATAAAGGCCCGATCGCCTGGGCGTTCCATGAGCTTTCCACGCTGGCCGAGAGACAGGGAGTCTGTTTTTTCTATGAAACCACGGTGATGGACGGAACCCCGATTTTCAATCTGGTGGAGGAAACCCTGCCGCTTTGCAGGGTGACCGAGGTCAACGGGATTCTCAACACGACCACCAATTTTATTTTAGAGGAGCTGGCAAAGGGCGTGGAATACGACCAGGTGATCGCGGAGGGGAAACGCCGGGGATTCGTGGAAGCGGACCCGTCCATGGATGTGGATGGCTGGGACGCGGCGGCGAAAACGACGGCGCTGTTGAACGTGCTGATGAACGCTCAAATGACCCCGGATCAGATCGGCCGGACCGGGATTGCGGGGATCGGCAGAGCGGAAATCGAAGCGGCGGCGTCTCGCGGCAAGGTGATTAAGCTGATGTGTCATGGCGGGATCGAAGCCGGCGAAGTGGTGGGAACGGTCAAGCCTGTGGAGGTGGACAAAGGTTCGTTTTGGGCTTCCGTGGACGGAACCACTTCGGTGGTGCAGATTTCCACGGACCTGATGGGAACGTTATCCGTGGTGGAGCATAATCCGGAAATTGAGCAGACCGGGTACGGCGTATTCTCCGATCTCCTGCGTCTCATTCACAAAACCCCTTTAAAGTGATAACGCGTTAAGGCGATTTTTCCTAATCCAACCAAATATTATTAAAATTAAAAATTTTCTTTCATGAGATGTGTGTTATAATGTAGCTGGAGATATAGTCATACATTATTAAGAAAGGAGAAAGGACATGGAAAAAAACCGAGGTAAGTTATTAGCCGAGTTCCTGATTCCCTCCATCGTCGGTATTCTATTATTTATGATTCCGGTAAAATACGACGGGAGCTGGACCATCTGTGTTAAGATTCTTGCGGACATGATTGGAAGCGCCCTGGGCGGGATTCTTCCGATTCTTTGCGTTATCATCATCACTATTTCAGCGATCATGTCAGCGATCGCCCTGGGCAAGCCCAAGTTTATCACAGATCATCCGATTTTAAACGATACCTTCTCAACTTCTCCAATCTGGGTTGTTGTCAGAGTGGTAGGCGCGATCTTTATCTGGATGGTCTTTCTCGGCGTTGGCCAAGGCGAGGGTGAGACCGGTATTTTACATATGCTCACCGACAGCGGCGCCGGCGGTTTCGTAGTAAGCGATCTGCTCACGGTGCTGGTCATCATCTTTGCCATCGCGGGTCTGCTTTTGCCCCTGCTTCTGGACTTCGGCCTGCTGGAGTACATCGGTGCTCTCTTGACCAGAGTGATGAGACCTCTGTTCAAGATCCCGGGACGTGCGGCGGTTGACTGCATTACCTCCTGGATCGGCGACGGTACCCTGGGCGTCATGCTCACCTGCAATCAGTATGAGGGCGGATATTACTCGGCTCGCGAGGCTTCCGTCATCGCCACCACCTTCTCGGCCGTGTCGATCACGTTCAGCATCGTGGTACTGGCCCAGGTGGATTTGATGGAATACTTCGGCGCGTATTATCTGATCATCTGTCTGATCGGCATTGTGTGTGCCATTATTTCGCCGCGGATCCCTCCGCTTTCCTGGAAAAAGGACGAATATGTGGTGGAAGGAAAAGCCATGCCCGAGACGATTCCGTCTCAGTATAAGAATTCAAATGAATACGGACTGGATCTGGCCTTAAAGCGGGTTGCCGACCAGAAAGGGATCGGAAGCTTTTTGGAAAATGGTCTCAAAAACGCGGCCGGAATGTGGTTCGGCGTACTGCCGACCGTTATGTGTATCGGCACTTTGGCTTTGACCATCGCCAACAACACCCCGTTCTTTGAAATTTTAGGAACACCCTTCATGCCGCTGCTGAAGCTGCTGCAGGTACCAGAAGCCGCGGAAGCGTCCAAAACCATGATCGTTGGCTTCACGGATATGTTCACTCCTTCCATCATTGCGGCGGAAGGAATCACCAGCGCCATGACCCGGTTCATCGTCGCTGTGGTATCCGTTACCCAGCTGATTTACTTATCTGAAGTAGGTGGCTTGATTCTCGGATCCAAGCTTCCCGTAAAGCTGTGGGAGCTGTTTGTCATTTTCTTAGAAAGAACCATCATCAGCTTGCTGATCGTATGCCCCATCGCGCATCTGCTCTT
>CAUHLX010000339.1 GCA_959606705.1 uncultured Bacillota bacterium
CAAATGGGTGAGGGTATCGTAGTCGCTTCCGGCAAGGGAGGCGTGGGCAAGACCGTTTTCGCGGCGAATATGGGCGCGTGTCTGGCACAGAAGGGCGCCAGTGTGGTCCTGGTGGACATGAACATGGGCCTGCGCAATCTGGACATCTGTCTGGGACTGGAAAACCGTGTGGTCTATGATGTGGTGGACGTGCTCAACGGCGTGTGCCGGATCAAGCAGGCCTTGGTGAGAGACCGCCGTTTTCCCCAGCTGTATCTGATGTCCGCGGCTCAATATAAGGATGTGAGCGAGCTGACCCCTCTGCATATGTCCGTCCTTTGCAAGAAATTGAAAAAACTATATGATTTCGTGGTGGTGGACGCTCCCGCGGGAATCGATGACAGTATGAGACTGGCCGCTTCCGGCTCGGATCGGGCGGTGGTGATTACCACACCGGAGTTTGCCGCCGTGAGGGATGCCGACATGGTGGATCGGGTGCTGACGGAGATGCGGATCACCAAGCGCAGCTGCGTGATCAACAAGGTCAAGGCGGAGCTGTTCGGACGGGGCTTGGTTCCCAGTATCGCGGAGATTGCCGAGACCCTCAGAATGCCTCTTTCCGGTGTGATTCAGTACGATGAAAACATCCACATTGCCGCCAACAACGGCATGCCTATCGTATTCAAGCAGGGGACCTATGTGGAGCAGAATTTCGCACAGATCGTAGGACGAATTTTAGATATTTAAGAGAAAGTGGATTCCGTGAAACTGAGATCGGACCCGGACAGGCTGTCGCTGATGCGGCAGTTTTTTTTATGGTCTGACGATTGACAGAGCCCTTTGGGGACTCTATAATAGTACCATGGAGTTTTTTAAAAAACCATTTGGTACTGCACGTTGCTTTCGGAGTTGTTATGGATACGAAAAAAAATGAGATTATGGAGAGAGCGGGGCAGCTGTTTCTGCGCAAGGGCTATCACGGTACGTCGATTCAGGATATCGCCGCCGCTTGCAGCATGTCCAAGGCAACCATCTACAAATACCTGGCTTCCAAAGAGGAAATCGGAATCAACGTGGTGCTTTACACCACGGAGCGATTTCTGGAGGAGATGAGGGAGCTTTCCAAGCGCGGCGAGCTGTCTCCGAAGGAACGGCTGCGTCAGTGTGTGCTCATCTGGATTAAGGGTTTTCTGAAACGGACCAATTTCACGGACGCCATGGTCTATTCTTTCTCTCCGGAACAGCGGGAGCTTTACGTTCCCCTGATTCATCAGGCCAGAGCACAGGTGTTTTTGGAGTACGCGCAGATGATGGAACAGGCTTATCCGGGGGTCTCGGAAGCGGCTTCCTGGGAGCTGGCGCTGAATCTCAACGGGCTGACCCGCGAGATCGCCTTTCTTCAGATGGATGAGGGGGCTTATCCCAATCCCGAGGAAACCGTGGATTTCATCATGGACAGCTTGGCGGCCATTGCGGAGGCCAGAAAAAACCGTCCTTCTCTTTTGGGGGAGGAACAGCTGGTGCGGTTGAAGCTTCGCATTGGGCCGAGAACGGACCAACACGGTCCCGCGGCCCGCAGAAAGCTGCTGATGAAAGAACTGAGAGCGCGGATTTTAACCGATATTCCCGGGGAAAAGCAGGAGGAATATCTGGAAGCGGCGGAGCTTTTAGAGGAAGAGTCCCGCAAACCTGTGCCCAGACAGGTAATTTTGGATTCTCTTTGCGTCTTTCTGGCGCAGCAGAACGAACTTTCCCAGACCATTCAGGAATGGAACGATCTTTTCAAAGGGAGCTTATCTTAGAAGTAAAATATGGATTGGAGTGTTGTTATGAATCGCGGGAAAACCCTCGAACACAGTGGTTCCGTCACCGGAAGCCACATCTTTTTGATTGCCATCATGCTCTCCGGAGCGTTTATCGCGTCGCCGGCGCTGCCCAGTATCATGAGAGATATGAACATCGACGCGGGTATGGGACAGTGGCTGACCACGGCCTTTATGCTGGTCAATGGGATCATGATTCCCATTACCGCCTATTTGATCAACCGCTTTACCACACGACAGATTTTTCTTTTCTCCATGCTTATTTTTACGGCCGGTACGGCGATGGCGGGGGCTGCCCCCGGCTTTTCGGTGCTGCTGTTAGGCCGGATCGCGCAGGCGGTGGGCGCCGGGATCATGATGCCCATGATTCAGACCGTCATCCTGCTGATCTTTCCCCGGGAAAAAAGAGGCGCCGCCATGGGAGCGGTGGGAATCGTCATGGCCTTTGCCCCGGCGGTGGGACCTACGCTGGCGGGCTGGATCATCGACACGTTCAGCTGGCAGGCCATGTTTCGGATTTTGGTGCCCATCGGGATCATCGACGCGGTGCTGGCGTTTTTCCTGCTGCGCAACGTGGGCGAGACCAGCGATCCCGATTTCGATGTGCGTTCGGTGATCTATTCTACGCTGGGCTTCGGAGGTCTGCTGTACGGAAGCAGCTCCGTAGGCAGCTACGGCTGGACTCATCCGCTGACCGTGGTCCCCACGGTGCTCAGTGTGGTGTTCCTGATTCTGTTTTTCCGCCGTCAGGTGCGGATCCCGGAACCTCTTTTGGAGGTGCGCATTTTTAAGAACAAGGTGTTTGCCTATTCTACGGTGAGCGGTATGATTGTCAACGCGTCACTGATTTCCTCCGCGATCCTCACGCCGATCTATCTTCAGAATATCCTGGGATATTCGGCGCTTTCCTCCGGATTGATCATGATGCCGGGGGCCATCATCATGGGAGTGATGAGTCCGATTGCGGGAAATCTGTTCGACCGCTTCGGGCCGCGGGGATTGTCTCTGACCGGGCTGTCCATTTTGACCCTAGGAACGGTTTGTTACGCGTTTGTGGATGAAAACGGGACCTTCCTTTATTTGTGCTTTGTGTACACGGCCAGGATGTTCGGAATTTCCATTCTCAATATGCCGCTTTCCACCTGGGGTCTCAACGCGCTGGACAACAGCTTGATTCCCCACGGAAGCGCCATTAACAACACCATGCGGCAGATCGCCGGTTCCATCGGCACCGCCTTGCTGGTGACGGTGATGACCATGGTGAGCAGGGCTACCGCGTCCCAAGGGTACGTGGCTTCCACGCTTCACGGGATTCACTGGGCCTTCATGTTTTCCACACTTTTGAGCGTTGTGGCGTTGATTTTGGCGCTGATCGGCGTACGGAAGAAGAACCAGGCGGATTGAATCACACGGTCCGTGCCGTGTTTGCGTATGCTGTCGGAATGAAATAATGTCACGTGTAACGTCTACAAACAAAGCTGTTCGCCGTCTTTGCGGCGAGGCGTTTTTTCGTATGAGAAAACGGGAGCGGGGCAGAATAGAAAAGAGAACAAATGGGCAGAAAAAATGAAAAAGGAACGAAGCGAAACGATAAAAAAGGAGCGATAGGAACCATGGGA
>CAUHLX010000340.1 GCA_959606705.1 uncultured Bacillota bacterium
TAAGACCGGCCCCGCAGTACGCAAAAAAGATGGTTTCTCTGCCCTATGATGTTATGAACCGAGCCGAGGCTAAGGAAATGGCCCGGGGAAATCCCGCAAGCTTTCTCCACATCTGCCGTTCGGAAATCGATCTGCCCGACACGTGCGATCCCTATTCCGAGGAGGTCTATCAGAAAGCAAAGGCCAACATCGACGGCTTCCTGTGCGACGAAGTCCTGCTTCGCGAAGAAAAACCCATGCTCTACATCTACCGTCAGATTATGGACGGACGGGTGCAGACCGGCATCGTAGGCTGCGTCTCCGTGGACGAATACCAAAACAATATCATCAAGAAGCATGAGTTTACCCGGGTGGAAAAGGAATTGGACCGGATCAACCATTTCGATCTGTGCAATGCCAACACCGAACCGGTTTTCCTCACCTACCGTGACAGCCGCAAGATCGACTCCATCGTAGAAGGCTGGGTTTCTTCCCATTCGCCGGAATACGATCTCACCACTCCCGACGGCATTTCCCACATTCTTTGGAAGGTGGATGACGACAGCGTGGTAAAAAGCCTGACGGAGCTGTTCGCCGCCATCGACGCGCTGTATATCGCCGACGGCCATCATCGTTCCGCATCCGCGGCCAAGGTGGGAATGAAACGCCGGGAAGAGCATCCCGACTACACCGGAGAAGAGGAATTCAACTATTTCATGGCAGTCATCTTTCCCGACCGCGATCTGAAAATTTTCGATTACAACCGGGTGCTGAAGGATTTAAACGGTCTCTCCAAGGAACAGTTCCTGGAAAAGGTCTCCCAGCTGTTCGACATGGAACCCAAAGGCGCGGAGGGTAATCCCTACTATCCCGAGGGAAAGCACATCTTCTCCATGTTTCTGGATCATCAATGGTATAAGCTGACCGCCAAGCCGGAGCTGCTTTCCGGCGACATCATCAAGGATCTGGACGTGTCCCTCCTTCAGGATCACCTGCTTTCGCCGGTGCTGGGCATCGACGATCCCCGTACGGATCAGCGCATTGATTTCGTGGGCGGCATCCGCGGTCTTTCCGAACTGGAAAAGCGGGCCAACTCCGACATGTGTCTGGCCTTTACCGTCTATCCGGTCTCCATCGAAGACCTGCTTTCCGTGGCGGATCAAAACAAGGTCATGCCTCCGAAATCCACCTGGTTCGAACCGAAGCTGGGCAGCGGTCTCTTTATACACGAGCTGTAGAATCACTTTAAACGATTGAGCTGTGGAATTACTTTATAACATCGAAAGGAGGAGCAGCCGCTATGAAATGGAATGAAGCAGCGCAGGAATCAAAACAGGAAACCGGTGAACCGCTTGCCGGAGAAGCGGATGCTCACCGACAAAACGGATCAAACGGAAATTCAGGCTTGATGATCGACGGAGTGATCTGGAAACAGCTGCTGCTGTTTTCCTTCCCCCTTTTGCTGGGCAATCTGTTCCAGCAGCTCTACAACACCGTGGATTCCATCGTGGTGGGAAACTTCATCGGCGGCACCGCCCTGGCTGCCGTAGGCGCGGGCAGCGCGGTCATCAACCTCTTGATCGGTTTGTTTATGGGAATCACCACCGGTGCGGGCGTGGTGATCTCCCAGTTTTTTGGCGCCCAGGATGAAGAAAAACTGGCACAGGCAGTCCATACCGCCACCGCCTTTACACTCCTCTTTGGGCTGGTGATGACCATAGTGGGAGTCCTGCTGTGCGATCCCATCCTCTCCTGGACCAAGACACCCGCAAACGTGTTTCCCCAGGCCTCGCTCTATTTGAAGATCTTCTTCTGCGGCATGCTGTTCCTGATGGTCTACAACCTGGGAGCGGCGGTTCTGCGGGCGGTAGGCGATTCCAAAACGCCGCTGTACTATCTGGCCATCGCCTGCGTCGCCAACATCGCGCTGGATATTCTCTTCGTCGCCGTCATGGGAATGGACGTGGAGGGAGTCGCCATCGCCACGCTGATCGCTCAAGCCCTGGCCGCTTTCCTGGTCATCCGCAAGCTGGTCCGCTGCAAGGAAATCTACCGTCTGGAGCTCAAACGAATTTCCATCCATCCCGGACGCCTGAAACGGATTTTGATCATCGGAATTCCCGCCGGGATTCAGCAGATGATCATCGGTCTCTCCAATCTCATCGTCCAGTCCTTCATCAACAGCTTCGGTTCCGACGCCATGGCAGGCTGGAGCGCTTACGGGAAACTGGATGGCATCATGATCCTTCCCGTGATGAGCTTCGGACTGGCCATGACCACCTTCACCGGTCAGAATGTGGGCGCCAAGCGTCCGGACCGGGTTCGTCACGGCGTGCGAACCTGTATGATCATGAGCTGTACCTTCACGATTCTGGTCACGACCTCCATGGTTATATTTTGTCCGCTGATCATGCAGATTTTCTCTCAAGAAAGCGCCGTGGTGGATTATGGAATCCAAATGCTGCGCCACATGGTCCCGCTGTATTTCCTGCTGGCCGTCATTCAAGTATTGGGCGGCACCATCGGCGGTGCGGGCCATTCCATGGCTACCATGATCATCATGGTGGGCAACTTCTGTGTCCTGCGAGTCGTCTGGCTCTTTGCCATGTCTCAGACCATCGAAAGCCTCTGGCTGGTTTATCTGAGCTATATCATCTCCTGGATCACCTGCGCCTCCTGCATGATTTTGTATTATCACAAGGGAAGCTGGCGCCGGGAATTGGAACCCGTTCCCGTAAATCCGCAGACAAGCGGCAAATAAGCAAAAAAAGAAACAACAGCCGGGAAGCCTTCGATCGACGAGGCTTCCCGGCTGTTTGATTCCTGAAATATTTTCGATCTCCTTTTTTCCTTTTTCGCCTTGTTTCCGTTACGCTTGCTCCCACTTCTCGCCTTCCGCGATCCGGGAGAGTATGGCCTGTGTCACCTCTTCGACGGACATGGCCGTGGAATCCAGCTCCACGGCGTCCTCCGCCTTGCACAGCGGATTGAGCGCTCTGGTGGAATCGTCGTGATCCCGTTTGCGAATATCCTCGGCCACCCTGCACAGCTCCACCGGCTGGCCCTTTTCGGCAAGCTCCAGAAATCTTCGTTTGGCTCGCTCCTCCACGGATGCGGTGAGAAAAAATTTGTACTCCGCGTCCGTCAGCACATTGGTGCCGATATCCCGTCCGTCCATGATCACGCTTTTGGCCTGTCCCATTTTTCGCTGGAGGGCCACCAGCTTTTCCCGCACCTCCGGCAAAGCCGATACCTTTGAGGCCATGCTGGAAATTTCCGGGGTCCGAATTCGATCGTTGACCACCTCTCCGTCCAGGATCACATCCCCTCCCACAAAGTCGATCTCCGTGTCCGCCAGCATGTCCTTCATCGCCTGGCGGTCCGAAGGGTCGATTCCCCTTTGCCTCGCTTTGCAGCCCAC
>CAUHLX010000341.1 GCA_959606705.1 uncultured Bacillota bacterium
GGCCGCCAGCTCCGTCATACTCTCATAGGGAGCGATCAATAGAATTTCTTTCATTCTCTATCTCCTGATTCCATTTTAGAATAAGTCGCTGTGCCTCCTGCTTGACATTCGCATCGATTTTAATGTTAGTGCTTACCGGTACCATTCGATCACTTCCTTTCTCACCCTTCATTACATTCATTATATCTATAGTGTGCCCATTGGATATACATTGTCAATATATTAGGAACGTTCCCTCTTTCATTATTTCTTTTCGATCTACTTGGCAGCCATTTAGGTACTGTCCCTAACCTAACCTTCCCGCAAAAGCAGAAAAAGCGGTCTGCCATAGGATTTTCAATCCGGAACAGACCGCCTTTCTAATTTTTACGATTTTATTTTACAGTATGGTGTATCCTCCGCTGACCATAACCCAGATTTCCGTCGTCGCGGCGATCCCGCGGCTGTCCTCTCTGGGGATGAGCAGCAGATGATTGGCTGACAGAGGCGCTCCCGTCATCAGATCCTGGCCTGAGGTCAGGTCCGAAATTCCGTTGGAAGCGTTGCCGATGGCCGTCGCTTCGCCGCTTCTCAGTATGATTTGCGTACCCTCTTTGCCGATCAGCTTCTGACCGGCCAGCAGCTGCTTGGCCGTAAAGGTCTGCGCGCCGCCGGACCCGCCGCCCGAAAGCTCCGCGAGCTTGGCGTCCACGTAGCTTTTGGTCACCACCGGATCTGTCTCCGACCCCGGGGTCCCCGCGTCCGCAAAGGCGTAGGCCGCCATACACAGCAGGCCCACGATGAGCGCGGCCGCAATCATCCATCTTTTCTGTTTCATGTGCTTCGATTCCATCGGCTTATCCTCCAATCCCATTCCCTGAAATTCTATGAGCCAAGGCCCTTGAATTTCCAGTGTAAATTCCGTCTTTTCTTTCCTGTTTCGATTCCGCCGGGGGCGGAATCGGACGGAATGTTACACGACGAAATTCTATGAGCCTAGGCTCTTGAATTTCCAGCGTAAATTCCGTCTTTTCTTTCCCGTTTCGATTCCGCCGGGGGCGGAATCGGACGGAATGTTAGAACTTTATTAATCCAAGGCTGACGGCGATCGCTTCGTCGGTGAGTTTGAGGACATCCTCATCCACTCTGCCGATCCGCTCCCGCAGCCTCTTCTTATCAATGGTTCGCAGCTGTTCCAGAAGAATCACGGAATCCTTGTTCAGGCCGTGTCCTTTGGCGCTGATTTCTACGTGTGTGGGCAGCTTCGCCTTGTTGATCTGAGACGTTACCGCCGCTACGATTACTGTGGGACTATATTTATTTCCAACGTCATTCTGCACGACCAGCACGGGTCTTACCCCGCCCTGCTCCGAGCCGATGACCGGACTTAAGTCGGCAAAAAAAATATCACCTTTTTTTACGATCAAGTCATTCACTCTCCAATATTTTTTCGTATTTTTCGAGATCGGACAGGTCTTCGGCTAACCCCTCTTCGGAAAGCTGAACATTTAACAGTCCCATTTCCGCGTATCCCCGCTCCATCTGTTCCCGAATCCGGGTCTTCCTGATTTCGCCGAGATATAGAGCCGCCGCTTCTCTCATCCACTCGCTTCTGCTTTTCTTTTCATTTTTTAATATTTCATCCACCTGGTCCAGGAGTTCTTCCGGCAGGCTGACGATAATTTTCTTTAACATCGGCATAGACACTCCACCTCGACTGCTGATTATCTCTATAAATAGTGCGAATTATATATACTATTTGTATATATATTGTTATATATCGTATTATATACTCAGTGTCGTATCGTGTCAAATTCCTAATTCTGGCGAAGGGTTCCCCAGGGGGCAGCCCTCGATGGAAATCGAGCCTTTCGCGGCGCTATTCCTCCAGAAGCTTTTTGATCGCAAGAGCCGTGTAATAAGCTAAATCGGAAGCGATCAGACCGTACTCTCCCACCGCTTTCGCGGCCAAGTCGCCGGCTAAGCCATGGAGATAAACTCCGCAGCATGCCGCCGCCCAGGTAGGAATACCTTGTCCTGCCAGCGCCCCAATGACGCCGGACAGCACATCACCGGACCCGCCGGTGGCCATCCCAGGATTTCCGTTCTTATTAATATATGCCGTTCCCGATGGCATTGCCACTAGGCTTCCCGCCCCCTTCAGAACGGTAACCGCTTCGTACTGCCAGGCCAGCGTTCTGGCCGCGGCTTCACGATCTCCGTTGATATCCTCCGTTTTGCAGGACAGAAGCCGAGCCGCTTCCCCCGGATGGGGCGTCAAAATCAGCCTTGGCGGATTGCACCCTTTGTCCGCTTTCAGCGCCAGCTGGGGATGTCCGGCCAGCAGGTTCAGCCCGTCCGCGTCCAGCACCACCGGACCGGTGTAATCGGACAGCACTTTTTGAATCAGCTCCACATGTTCAACCATCTCCCCCAACCCCGGGCCAATGACAATGGCCTGATGCTCCGCTAGAAACTCTTCCGGCAGGTCGCGGGATACGCAAGTGGCTTCCGGGGCTCCCACCTGAACGATGGGGAACAGCTCCTCCGGTACCGATACCCGTACCAGCCCTGCTCCGGCCCGAAGCGCCGCTCTCGCGCTGAGCACCGCGGCGCCGGTCATCCCCTTGCTGCCGGCGATGATCAGGACCCTTCCGCAGTTGCCCTTATGTATCTCCCTTTCCCGTTTCCTGATAAAAGTATTGACCAGGGAACGATCGATTAAACGGAACTCTTCGTTTTTTTTCAGATTCATTGAAATCCCTCTCGAACCCACTTTCAAATTCCTTCGGTTCTTCCTCCGGCGCCCTCTTACGAAATTCCCAAAATTGCGGTAGCCATCAGAAAATACGTGATCACGGAAACCATATCCGTAAGTGACGAAATCATGGGACTGGCCATAATGGCCGGATCGATGCCGATCTTCTTGGCCGCCATGGGAAGCATGCTGCCGATGGTTTTCGCCGCGATCACGATGATCAGCATGGAAGCGCATACCGTGAGTCCCACCCAGGGACCCTGGTGGTCGAACCAGCAGATGCGTATGAAATTCAGGGAACTGAGCACCACTCCTACGATGATGGCAATGCGGAATTCCTTCCACAAAACCTTCCACACGTCCGAAAGGTCGATATCATCCACCGCCATACCGCGGATCACCAGAGTGGCGGACTGGCTTCCCGAATTTCCTCCGGTTCCCATCAGCATCGGCATATAGGCCACCAGGCTGATGACCTGAGAAAGCACGCCCTCAAAGTTGGCGATGATCCCGCCGGTGATCACGTAAGAACACATCAGCAGAAACAGCCAGGGAATCCGGTTCTTTACGTGCTTCCACACACTCATATCCAAATATTCCTCGTTGGAGGAGGTGACCCCGGCCATCCGCTGGAAGTCCTCCGTATTTTCTTCATCG
>CAUHLX010000342.1 GCA_959606705.1 uncultured Bacillota bacterium
CCTGGTGCTGCTACCGTTATCGACACCAAGGTGCCCCCGAACTTCACCGATTGGTACAATCCGGACACCTATAAGTATGACTACAATCCCGACAAGGCGAAGCAGCTTCTGGAGGAGGCCAACTTCGACTTCAGCAAGAAGATCCGCATCGCCTGCTATTACGGCGACCAGCTGTCTGCCGACCTGATGGATCTGATTGTCGACTACCTGAGCAAGGTGGGCATCCAGGCCGAGTGGTTCCTGATCACCGGCGATATCACCACTCAGCTCTATGATGTTGCCGACTACAACCTGCTATACGCGGGCCTGTCCGCTATGGCTCCTGAGGAGGCCTACAACGTCTTCTCCTCTACCTTTATCGCCAACAGCTCCTATGCCAAGGTTCTGCCCACCACGCCTAACGAGATGGATCCCCTGATCGAGCAGCTGGGTCTGGCCGCCGATCCTGCCAAGAAGGCTGATATTCTGAAGCAGCTGCAGGCTATGGAGGACGATATGCTGTACCAGATGATGCTGTTCGCTCCGAAGAACTTCATCATCTACAACAAGGCCCGTCTGGAGATCCCGCAGATTTTCTCCAACGACTGGTCCAACTATGAGAGAAAGATGGAAGAGTGGGTTATTAAAGCAAAGGGCTAATGCCGTTTGACGAGATCCACAGGTTCCCGGGCGGAGACGCGATGGCGTCTCCGCCTTTTTTATTCTCGCAAGCAAGTAATCCGGGAGTTTGAGTACATATTAAGAGTCGGAGGCAAGAAAATGGGTGCGACGGCGCAAAAAATGGCTTCCTGGCGAGCAATAAAAGCAAAAATAAAAATATTAATGCAGACTGCATCCATTTGCGAATTAACATGGAAATGCCGGAATTCAATATGGACAATTAAAGGTTGTACAGGAAAAACGTAAAAATTTTTCTGATTTTAATTTTTCGTCCTTAAAAACGTAGTAATAGTTCAGATTACACAAATTCCGCTTCCCTTTTTATCGAAAATGTGATAAAATAACTATGTTAAAATTTAAATTTATATAAAAACAATGTGCTTTTTTGTGGGATTTTGTATAATCGACCTTGGGTTTTTGGCATTCCTCTCCCGGAGCACCACCCGTGAGGAACACTCTTTCGGACGGGAGAGTGTCTGGAAGAGTTCCCCTGAGGTGACAGATTTCTTTTCCTGCATTTTTTGTGAAAAAAGCAAAAAATCTCTTTATATCCACAGCGGTTTATGGTAGAATAATAACAAAACTCGCCCAATTTGCATATGGAAGAACCAGCCGCCGGCTTGCAGTTTCCAAGGTGCGAACCGGTGGTATCTTTTGACTATTCATTGGGTGGTGTTTTGGATGCGCCAAAAAGATGTTTACAGGACTTCCTGCCCGGGAAGGAATGTTTGCATATATTCTAGTTCAAGGAGTGGTATTCGTGCTTAAGTACTTTGTAGTACGTGTGTTGTCTCTGATACCTATGCTGATCATCATCAGTGCGGTTATCTTCTTCGCACTAGAGCTCACACCTGGCAATCCGCTTACGCGCATGATCTCCCCTGATGCAATTGCCAACCTGTCGCCTGCCGAGCTGGAGCAGATGATGGAGGCCTACGGTCTGAATGACCCGGCCATCATCCGGTATTTCCGGTGGGCCGGAGGCATATTGGTAGGGGACATGGGTGTCAGCCTGATCAGCGGGCAGCCGGTGAACGGCATTCTGAGCAACCTCGTACCGGCAACCCTGCAGCTCGCCTTTGCGGCGCTGATCATCTCCACGATCCTGGGGTTGGTTCTGGGAATTCTCTCGGCAATCAAACAGAATTCGTGGATTGACTATGCGTGCTCCGTATTCGGCGTCATCGGCGTATCCTTCCCGGAGTTCTTCGTCGGCATCTGTTTTATGATGTTTTTCAGTATCAAGCTTGGCTGGTTCCCGGTACAGGGCCGGACCGATATCGGCCTTGGGTGGTTTGCCAGCTTGAAGTACATGATTCTGCCCGCATTGGCTCTGGGCTTCGCCCTGACCGCCGCCCTTACGCGGTATACCAGAGGCTCCATGCTGGACGTCTTGAACAAGGATTATGTAAAAACGGCCCGCGCCAAGGGCCTGCCCGAGTGGAAGGTCTACTTCAAACACGCCTTCCGTAACGCCCTGATGCCCATCAGCGTTCTGCTCTGCCTGCGTCTCCCCATGCTGATCGGCGGCTCGGTGGTTATCGAAACAGTATTCGGATATTCTGGAGTCGGTAAGAAGCTGGTTGAGGCAATCAACGGCAAGGACTACCCGGTCGTGATGATGATCACCATGATCATGACGGTGGTCACGCTGCTCGCCAGTGTCCTGATTGACTTGCTGACCGCAGTCCTCGATCCTCGTGTCCGGCTGGATTAACCGGTATTCTGTTTAGAAAGGAAGGAAGAACATGGCTACGAGACCGTTGCAAAAAGTGAAAAAGTCCAGCCTTGCAAAGCGGAATTTTGAGAAGCTGTTGCGTAATAAGATGGCGGTAATCGGATTCTTAGTGATCTTTATTATGATCATGGCATGTGTCCTGGCGCCGCTGCTCACTCCGTTTTCCGCAATCGATACGGACCTGACTTCCAGGTCCCTCGCCCCTGGCACGAATGGCCACATTTTCGGTACGGATAAGATCGGCCGTGACGTATTTGCGAGACTCCTGTACGGAGGCCGACTCTCCATCATGATCGGTCTGATCGGCGCCGCAGGCGGCGCGCTGATCGGTGTGACGCTGGGTAGTATCTGCGGATACTTCGGCGGCTGGGCCGATAAGATCATCGTCAAGGTGGCGGAGCTGGTTTCCTCGGTTCCCCAGTTGCTGCTGGTTCTGGTGCTGGTGGTATTCGCCGGCAGAGGTACCCAAAACCTCATTATTGTATTTACATTGACAGGATGGGTGGCCACCTTCCGATTGGTGCGCGGACGGTTCTTCTCCCTGCGGGAAGAGAACTTTGTTGACGCCTCCCGCGCCTTCGGAATCAAGAGTTCCTCCATCATGTTCAAGCATATTCTGCCGAACTCCCTCGGCCCTGTCATCGTTCAGCTGACGCTGAATACCGCGGGCTTCATTCTCCAGGAGGCGGCACTCTCCTTCCTGGGTCTGGGCGTTCCCACGGATGTGCCCACCTGGGGCAACATCATCAACGCCGCCAAGGAAGTTACAACCATCACCAACTATCCGTGGCTGTGGATTGTACCCGGCCTCGCCATTTCTCTGTTCGTATTAGGCGTCAACTTCTTTGGAGACGGTCTTAGAGATGTCTTAGACCCCAACCAGTGATAAAGACGGGGAGGTAAAGAAAGATGAGTAATCAAAAAGACTATATACTGTCTATAAAAGACCTCAAGACGTTCTTTCAGGTTGGCAAGAAGACGGTGAAGGCCGTCAA
>CAUHLX010000343.1 GCA_959606705.1 uncultured Bacillota bacterium
GATAATCGATGTTGACCAGATGAACCTTTTCTCCCCGGGGCGCCTGATCCAAAAGGTCCAGCCCCTCCCGATTCAGCGCCAGGCTGGCGATCAGCAGGGTGGAGGTATTCTTCACCTTCGGCTTCACGTCTTCAAAAATGGTAAACGCGGACACCACCACATATTCTTCCGAAATAAAATCCATTTTGGCAATATCCTTCAACGAATACGCGTGAATCGACGCGTACTCCTTGAAATACTGATTCAGATTGTCCACCAGATACTGCGCGTAGCTCCTCTGGTTGGCGATGACCGCAATTTCCTTCATTTCCGTTCCCCCGGCTCTCTTAATCTTAGTTGGATTATATCCGATTCGTCCGGGGAAAACAACTTGCGAAATAATCGCAGAGCTCGCCGCAGGTGGGGAACCAAACGCCCGACCGGGCCGCCGCCCCATCCAGAAATTCTTCCAGAAGCCCGATCCTGCCCGGATTGCCGATGGTCTGCGGGTCCACTTGAAGCGTCAGACAAAGGCCGCGTTCATAAAACCCCTCCAGCTCATCCTCCCAGTTGGCCAGCACTCCCTCATAGCCCGCGATGCGCCCCTGACCCGCCGGAAAGGCCGGATGGTAGTTGAACGCAAAGTAGGGAAGATCGTACATCGCCCAGTGAACGGGAATCTGCAGAAAACCCGGCAGTCCTTCCCTTTCCATGAAATAGGGCCGATCGTCGTCGGAGAGGTCGCTGGAATAATTCAGCCCCAGCTTTTCCGCCAGACGCAGGGTCTCAGCGGTCAGTTCTCCGGCCGGTGCGCGGAAGCCTCGAGGCATTACGCCGGCAATTCTTCGGATCGCCGCGATTCCTCTTTGAATTTCCCGCTCCTGTTCCTCCGCGGAAAGCAGCGCCATATTCTGATAAGAATCTCCGTGGCAGGCCAGCTCATGACCCTGTCTCGCGATGAGTTTCACCACCTCCGTATAGGTTTCCGCCACCTGACCCGGCACGAAAAACGTCGCTTTGATTTCTCTGGCATTCAGCGCGTCCAAGACTCTGTAAATTCCCCTGGTCATTCCGTACTGTCCCATGGACAGGGTCTTCGGCATGTTCACCGCGGCCGGGTCCAGCTCCAGCCAGAACCGTTCCGCCGCCAGGTTCACCGTAACCGCCACCGCGCACCGTTTTCCTTCCGGCCAATTTACTGTCTCCATATACATCAGCGCGCACCTCCTTCCTTCTTAGGATTGGTTTTGCGGAACCAATCCGCGATCTCCAGTCCGGTGGCTGCCCAAACGTCGTCCAGAGAGGTCACCTTCTGAAGAAGCTCCTCTAGGATGCGGATTCTTCCCGGAGTCCCGATTACTTGAGGGTGCATCATGAAGGAGATGGAAAGACCGAATCTCCGGCACCCCTCCAGCTCTCGCATAAAATTGTCCCTCACACTGCGGTAGCAGGAAATCCGATCCTGGCCGCAGGGCTCCGCCGGATACATGTGGTAGGCCATGGCCACGTAATCGTCCAGCTCCCATTTGGTGGGAATCTCGATAAAATCCGTTTCCTTTCCGTCGATGACCGTGCGATAGGGTCGGTCATCTCCCCTCATGGAACTGGAATAGGAAAACCCCCTTTCACAGAGAAGGCCGGGCGTTTCCACCGACCAGTCCCCGGAGGGAGTGCGAAACCCCCTTACCCGCTGTCCGATTAAATCCTCGAATATCTTTTGACTCCGCTCGATGATCTCGATCTGTTCCTCCGGCGTTTTGGAGGCAAACCGCTCGTGAGCGTAGCCATGGTGGCCGATTTCGTGGCCGGCTCCGTGAATCTTTTTCACTACTTCCGGAAACCGTTCCGCGGTTAACCCGGGAATATAAAAGGTTCCTTTCACTCCGTATCGATCCAGTAAATCCAGGATCATGTCCACACCCCTCCGAGGACCGTAACGGCCCACGGACAGGGATTTGATGTATTGATCTCCATTGGGCAGATCTCTGTTCCCATTTTCCCAGGTGGTGTCCCCATCCAGGTCAAAAGAGAACATCGCCGCGCTGCGGAAGCCCTTTGGCCATTGAATTTCTCCCATTTCTTTGACTTCCTTTCCTTTTCCTCAAGCGTCCCTTTCTTCTTCGCTCCAAATTTCCGTTTCCAATCCAATCTCGCTGGACACGAAGCGTCTGCCATCGGAGGATATGTAATTCTTCAGTGCTCGGTAAACATACTTCGCCCCGATCAGGATGATGGGAACGTTGGCGAATACCAGAACGATGTTGATGAAATCGGAGATGTACCACAGATTATCCAGCTGAAGACCCGCCAATACGCACAGTGCCCCAAAGGGAACGAAGATCAGAGAACCCAAGGTGCGCACGATATTGCCGCAGGCCTTGCTCTTGGAAATCCGGCTGCCGGCAATTTCACTGAAGGAGATCAGACCCAGCAGGGTGGTGAAGGCAAACAGCGCGTAGCAGGCGCAGAGGATGATGGTGACAATGCTGTCCATCGCGGTTCCCGGGACCAATTCCCGGACGGAAGCCAGATAAACGCCCAGCTTGTCGCTCTTTAAGGTTTCCCATCCCATGGAAGGATTCGTCCAAAGTCTGGCGGAAGCGACCACAAAGCCGGACAAGGTGCAGATGATGATGGTATCCAGAAATACGCCGATGGCCTGAACGAAGCCCTGTTCGCAAGGGTGCTTGGTGTCCGCCACGGCGGCAGCCATGGTGATGGTGCCTTGGCCGGCTTCATTGGAGAGCAGGCCTCTCTTAATTCCTTGAGCCAACGCGATTCCGAAGGCTCCCCCGAAGATCGCGTCCGGCCGGAAGGCTCCCTTTACCACGGATCCCACGAAGGCCGGAAATTGACCGATATTGATGATCAATACGATCAGGATGATCACTCCGTAAATGACGGCCATAACCGGAACCATTTTATCCGTTACTTTCGTCACCCTCTTGATTCCGCCGAACACGGTGACGGCAATTCCGATGATCAGAACCGCGGCAACCACATAATACAAAGCAGACTGACGGTCGGAAATGGTGCCGGTGATGGTATCGACCATGGCGCCTACGGAAGTAAACACATGGAAGGTCTGAATGGGAATACTCAGCAAAGCGTAGGAAATGAAGAGAATTCCCAGGAAAATACCCACGCCTCTCTTGTTTCCCAGCAGCTTCTGTCCATAGTAGGGAAGGCCGCCCACATATTCCGTTCCTCTTTTTTCTTTAAAAATCTGAGCCAAAGTCGCTTCCACAAAGGCACTGGCCATTCCGAACAGTGCCGAGACCCACATCCAGAACATGGCGCCGGGTCCGCCAATGGTGATGGCTCCCGTCACGCCGACGATATTTCCCGGTCCGATCCGCATCGCGGTGCTCAGCAGGAAAGAAG
>CAUHLX010000344.1 GCA_959606705.1 uncultured Bacillota bacterium
GGACGCTCTTTGGGCAAAAAGGCAACGGCGTATGGATCGAAAGACATGGTATAATAAACACCACGGGACCGCAAGGTTTATTTCACCACGATCTACCGCTCGGCACCCGAGCGGCAAAGCCGCCTGCTGTCCGTTTTGCCGACAAATCGCGTCAGGACGCTCTTTGGGCAAAAAGGCAACGGCGTATGGATCGAAAGACGTGGTATAATAAACACCACAGGACCGCAAGGTTTATTTCACCACGATCTACCGCCCGGCACCCGAGCGGCAAAGCCGCCGGCTGTCCGTTTTGCCGACAAATCGCGTCAGGACGCTCTTTGGGCAAAAAGGCAACGGCGTATGGATCGAAAGACGTGGCGTAACAAAAAAACGGCGGCAAAAGGAGGCGGTTTCGTGGAGCGGTTGACGAGGAAGAATGATGAAGGTAGTTATGTGACAGGGGCCGCGCAGATATCGGCCGAGGGGGAGGAGTGGGGCGGGCCCGCGATCCGGCGGCTGGCCACATTTGAGGAGCTGTATGAAGAGCTTCTGGCGGAACAGGAGCGGATCGGAGAGCGGCTGGAACAGCTTCGGCAGGCGGATAAGAAGAATTCCGTACAATTTAAAGAACTATTGGGAAAGAAGCTGATGAATACCAATACCATCAGTCTATTTAAAGCCTATGGTCTATAAGCGATAGACGGCAGAGTCGAGGGAGGTGAGGCGCATGGAGGCTTGGATCACGGTTCAACTGGAATTTGTGTTTAGGGTGCTGTTGGCGGCAGCCTGCGGCGGGGCCATCGGGTACGAACGGGAACGACGTCTCAAGATGGCGGGAATTCGAACGCATCTGATCGTCTGTATTGCGGCAGCCTTGATGATGATCGTCTCTAAGTATGGCTTTGGCGACATTCTGGGACAGACGGGGATCGGGCTGGATCCTTCCCGAATCGCGGCCAATGTGGTGACCGCCATCGGTTTTCTGGGAGCTGGGGTCATCTTTATCCGCAATCAGAATGTCAGCGGAGTGACTACCGCCGCGGGCTTGTGGGCTACGGTGGGCGTGGGGATGGCCATAGGTGCCGGAATGTACTTCATCGGGATCGTGGTAACGGGAATCATCGTACTTCTGCAGGTGATTCTCCACACTCGTCTGGTGAAGGAGGCGGTGACGGAGCAGATCGTGATCCGGATGAGTCCGGAGGAAGACCCGGACATCTTGTTTCAAGAAATTTTTCTGATCCATCAAATCGAGGTCCTGGGAATGAGTGCGAAGAGGCTGGATGATGATCAGCTCGAAGTGAGGATGTCCGTGAAGTATCCCAAGAATTATGAGTTGACGGACTTGATCAAGCTGCTAAGGGAGCACCCCAATATTCGTTCGGTCGAGGTATGAGTACGAGAGGTCGATTCATCGGAGAATCGTTTTTTCTTGGTATAAACCTTAGGCCGACAGGCAAGAATATCCAATATGAAACAGTTTACATGTGACTGCATCAAGGAGCAGTTTAAAAAACCGGAAGAAGTTTTTATCGGATTCAGTGAACAGTCGGTGGTGGAAATCCTATGCGCCTATCGACCGAACCAGCGTGTCACCTTGAGACGAATCAGGCTGGAGGCTAATTACTGCCCGTTTTGCGGAGCGAAACTAAAGGAAGTGTAACTTTTAAAGGAAACGAGCGGAGGAGCGCTGCCGCACAGCTTGAGATGTTTGAGCTTGTGGAGCGCTCTTTTCGTCTTTTTTTACCGCTTGCAAGTAAGGGCGGGGAACAGTAGAATAGAGCTATCATCACGCAGACGATTCGCGCTGAGTTATCGTTTTAAGGGGGAGGGGATTTCATGAAAATCATTGACGCACATATCCATTTTTATCAGAATGACGAATATTTTGACCAGATTGCCGCGGCGGCGGGACATGAGAACACGGAGGCACACCTCAGAAAGGCCTTTGCGGAAAATGAGGTTGTCCATGGAATTGTTATGGGAAACCGGAACTTGGCGCCGGAGAATCATATCTATCCGGACATCCTCAGCTACTGCATCGGGCTGGACAGCTGGTATTTCAGCGAGACGGGGGATGGCATGAAGGATGCGGCGGTACTGGTGGAGGAACATCTCAAACGGAAAAACTGCGTGGGGATCAAGCTTTATCCCGGCTATTGCAGCACATATGTCAACGATCCTCTTTACTATCCGTTTTACGAATTGGCAGAGGCTTATGGAAAGCCAGTGGCGATTCACACGGGAGCTACTGCCGGAAACAACGGGCATCTCAAGTACAGCCATCCATTAACGATAGACGATGCGGCTGTGGAGTTCCCGCGAGTCAGCTTCGTGATGTGCCACATGGGAAATCCCTGGGTTATGGATGCGGCCGCGGTAATGGACAAAAACGCCAATGTTTCGGCAGATCTTTCGGGCTTGCTGGAAGGAAGACTGGACGTCCCCGCCTTTTTTCGAGACAATTCGGGATATGTGGAATACCTTCGCACCTGGATGAATTACCTGGGAGCTTGGGATCGTTTCATGTATGGAACGGACTGGCCGCTGGTCAACATTCCGGACTATATTCAGTTCATTTCCCAGTTGGTTCCGGCAAAGTATCACGATTTGATCTTTTATGAAAACGCGGAACGGATCTACGGTAAGGGGATTTCTTTAGAATCGCCTGAGGGGGATCGGTGACCGGCATACCGGCGTGTGCTTGCAGGGGATTTCGACCGTTGGGAGGATTTGCTCGAAAAGAGCCGAAAACACGGACCTTTTTTCGACTTTAATTGCAAACTGCGAGGAAACGATCGAAAAAGAAGAGAAACAGTGGCCAAATCCACTGTTTCCCTAACAAAGATTACAAATAATAGTAATTCTTTCGACCCAAATCACACTTTTCCTGAAAAATGTCGAAGCGGGGCAAACGATGAATCTGTTTTATACCAGATCAGATAACCCTTCCTCCGTTCTGCGAAACAGGATCCTTCTCCGTTATTTCTTGCTGATGGGAAAACAAACTTCCGTGATCCAGTGGCTAGGGTCGGGATCGGTTCCGGGATTTACGGGACAGATGTTGAACTGAGGGCCGCAGAGCTCCAGGTCGTAAGCATCCAAATAGGCGCCGATGGCTTCGCAGGCCTCCGAAACATGGCTGTAATCTCCCTTAAAGGTCACGGTGGCAGCGGTGACGGCGGGAATGGTTTTGTAGGTGAGGCCATTGAGCTGGTCGGTGAAGTCACAGCCGGTTACGGGAACGCGGATTTCCACATCTACATTGGTCTCTTTGAAGCCTTCGTCGTAGAAGGCGGCCATAGGACCGAGACCGGAAACGCAGCGAAGCTCCCGGCTGCCGACTCTTTCGTGGAATTCCTGCCAAAGGTCTCCTTCAT
>CAUHLX010000345.1 GCA_959606705.1 uncultured Bacillota bacterium
TTGCTCAATTGCATCGCAGAAAATAGCGAAAGTCGCCTAAATTGATAATTTAGACGGCATTTAAAGCAATCTTATTGAGGATCATCCACCACTGTCAAATCGCGATAATCCTTCTGAGTCCTTTATTCTATCGTTCTAGAAAGGAATTACAATCCTTAGTTAAATGGATTGGGAATGAGATACACTACTTTCGCGCTATTACCATATTGATCGGTTCCGCAACTTGCAATATAATCGAAATCTGGAATATTATCAATAAATTCTCCAAACCCCCTCTGACCCGTTTCCGTATCCACCATCGTCGGTTGTAATGCCTTGATAATTACTCCTTCTTTTAACAATCCAAATCCTCTTTGAAGATCTCCATCAATATAAATATTTCTAGTTGTTATCACACCACTCATTGTAGAAATATTAAATGGTTCCGATGATTCTAATATATAGTAGGTCTTAGCATTTTTGAAAAAGCCCTCAGATACAAACCCCTCTACCGCAGGATCTATAAAATCAAGGTTATTAATCACTTCAGAAGCCGGGCCAGTCTTTACATATTTGACCGGGAACGGTTCTTTTCCCGTATCAGGATCATACATAATCACATTATCCCCCAACGCGGAATCTGTGGCGACCGCTCCGCCGGTTGGTATCTCAATCTTCGGAAGTACCCGCTTGCTCTCGTCCGTCAGTCTTCGAATCACCGATGCCGCCTCGGCTCTGGTCAGCGTTCCATTCGGCCGAAAGGTGCCATCCGGATAGCCGGAGAGGATTCCCGTCCCATAGACCTTTGTAATCTGGTATTCGTATCTGGTGGATCCGTCCACATCGGACAGCTCCCCCCGAAGAGCCAAATCGTTCTCCACCTTCACATCATCGCCTAAAATCCCGCTGATGATCAAAGCCATGGACGCCCTGGGGATCTGCTGATTCAGCGCGCTCTTTGAAATATCCGCATCCGTAAAGTAGCCCTTTTTCAAAGCCAGCTCGTAATAATTCTGGGCCCAGTGTTTCTTCACCGTGGCCGTGCTCTCCGCTGTGCCGGGATTCTCGCCCGACGCCGCGATCACCGCCATCTTTAAAAATTCACCGAAGGTCACGACACCCTCGGGTTGAAACGATCCGTCGGGGTAACCGGCGATCACATCTTGATCCACCATGTCGGAAACGGCGGAATAGGCCCAGTGAGAAGGCTTCAGATCGGAAAAACCGTCCTCTCCAAAAGCAAAATTTCCGTCCGTACTCAGCTCGATTCCACATACCAGCAGGGCAAGGCATAGCATCAATGCGCATATTCGTTTCATTTTCTCCTCCGTTCCGCGGCAAATGAATTGCCGCACCACAACTCGAGTAAAATTTGGAGCAGTATGCTCCTGTTTCAACGATGATCGGTCCGCCGCATTTTATTCAGTTATCAAAGTCCAAGCTTCCTTGGACTTCCGCTATGCCCCGTGATTCAAGAATAAAAGCGAGAAATGAATTTACATCCCTACGAGTTAATTAATTTCTCGATATTATCTATTTTTATAAATTTTACCACACTCATTCAGGAATGTCAAACACATTTTTAATTGATATATATTTACATATTTTAACGTACAAATACCTCTTGTTGCCGATTTCCAGTTTAATCTCTGGACAATAGTACCAGCAGCTTTCCTTTTCCACAAGATAAATGGGCACAATCCTCGGTGAATTCATTGCTGATTCCAATGGGATAGCAATTGCATAATAGAGCGTTTTTCAAAGGATACTCAACGCCTGAAATACTCACGCGAAAACACTGATCCGAATACGCAACCAGAGAAAGCTTGCAGCCCGTCTTCCGTCGGATCTCCATTTCTCCGTTTTCCAGCATAACCGCTAAATTATGCTCGTCCACCATAGCCACGGACGCCCCGTGATCCAAGCCGTACGCCAGCGCGTTTAAGTTGGCCATCGTGTGATCGAATCGGCCGCCGATCCCGCCGACGATTACGATCTCCCGATATCCGTTTTGCAGCGCGTATTTTACACAAAGCATGGTATCCGTGTCGTCTTTTTGTCTGGGAACACGATATATTTCTTCACAGTCAGGTGCTTCGTCACCCGTCCAGGAATCGAAATCTCCGATCAGAACATTCGGTCTGATCCCGGCTGCGTCCGCAAGCTGATATCCGCCGTCCGCACAGACAATGAAATCATCCGGCAGCAACGCGACGGACCGCAGCAGACTCGCTCTTTTCGGATATGCTGTTACTATCACACATCGTTTCATCTTTTGTATCGTACTCCCATCGCCCGCGTTTTGAACCTAATATTTCGTCCGACGTTCCTCTGATCCTTTGATTTTCGAAAAACGCCGGACGATCCCCTCTTTTATTCTGCCTTGAGTTTGGCTACCAGCTCACCCGCAATCGCCTGCTGGCCTTCTTTGACAAAGATCTTATCGATCACTCCGTCGATCGCCGCGATGATATTTGTCTCCATCTTCATCGCTTCGATTACCGCCACCGGCTGGCCCGCTGTGACCGCATCGCCTTCCTTCACCAGAACCTTCATAATCGTTCCCGGAATATTCGCTCCGATCTCATGATCGTTCTCCGGATCGGCGGTCAGGATGGACTCCTTGCTGGCCTTGCTGTGCGCCTCCTTGTCGTTGACGCTGACAGAGCGGACACTCCCGTTGACCTGGAACACTACCTCCCGGTTTCCGTTTTCATCCACGGACTTGATCTCCAGCAGTTTGACGATCAATTCCTTGCCCTCTTCCAGCTTAACTTCACAGATTTCTCCCTCTTCAATTCCATGGAAGAATACGTCACTGCCCATCAGGCGGAAGTTGTTGCCCTTCTTGATCATGGACAAATACTCTTCGTAGACCTTGGGGTACATCGCGTAGCTCATGATCTGACGGTCGTTGGCGTCCATTTCGAATTTTTCATCCAAATGCTTTTTGATGGCTCCGAAATCCTCGTCCGGCAGCAGTTCGCCCGGACGGCAGGTAATCGGCGCTTTACCTTTTAAAACGATTTTCTGCAAATCCTCCGGAAAACCGCCTTCCGGCTGACCCATCATTCCTTCCATGTAAGAAACCGTGGAATCCGGGAAATCCATGTTTTTCGCCTTCTCACAGATATTCTCCGGAGTCAGGTCATTCTGAACCATAAAGATTGCCAAATCGCCCACCACTTTGGAAGACGGCGTCACCTTTACAATGTCTCCCAGCATGGCGTTCACTTGCATATACATCTCTTTTACTTCCTTGAACCGGTGTCCCAGCCCGAAGCTTTCCACCTGAGACTTAAAGTTGGAATACTGACCACCAGGCATTTCATAGCGGTAAATTTCAGCCGTGCCCGCCTTGAGGTCCGA
>CAUHLX010000346.1 GCA_959606705.1 uncultured Bacillota bacterium
CTGGCGGATGATCCCGAAGGAATCCGGGCCTGGGGCATCGAATCCATGAAAAAGGTTCCCGTAGTGGCTAAGAAGATGGGAGTCAAGGTCGTGACCGGATTCACGGGTTCGCCGATCTGGAAGTACCTGTATTCCTTCCCGCAGACCACCGAAGAAATGGTGGAAGCCGGTTTTGACGAGATCGTTTCTCTGTGGACCCCCATCCTGGATGAGTTCCGCAAGAACGGCGTGGTATTTGCGCTGGAAGTGCATCCCAGCGAAATCGCTTTCGATTATTATTCCACGAAGAAGCTGCTGGAGAAATTCGCGGACCAGCCGGAATTCGGCTTGAACTTCGACCCCAGCCATCTGCTGTGGCAAGGGGTGACGCCTCATCTCTTCCTCAATGACTTCATCGACCGGGTCTACCACGTTCACATGAAGGATGCGGCGGTAACCTTGGACGGACGCAGCGGTCTGCTGGGCTCCCACATCGATTTCGGCGACTTGAGAAGAGGCTGGAATTTCCGTTCCCTGGGGCACGGCGATGTGAACTTTGAAGAAATTATCCGGGTGCTCAATGCTCACGGCTATGAAGGACCTCTGTCGGTCGAATGGGAAGACAGCGGAATGGATCGGGTGATGGGCGCCACCGAAGCGGCGGAGTTCGTGAAGAAGATCGACTTCAAAGCGTCGGATATCAAGTTCGACGACGCCATTGCCAGCAGCAAGTAGAGGATCCAAGGGAGGCGAATCCAATGAAACAAGTAACTTACGGAATGGTGGGCGGACACATCGAAGCCTTTATCGGCGAGGTGCATCGCAAGGCCATCAACTTCGATACCAGAGCCGAATTCGTGTGCGGCTGCTTTTCTCACAATGCGGATCTGAATCAGCGGACCGGCGACGCATACTGCCTGGATCAAACCAGAGTATATGCGGATTACAAAGCTATGCTGGCGGCGGAGAGTGCCAGGGAGGATCGAATCGACTTCGTCTGCATCACCACCCCCAACAGCACCCACTATGAAATCGCCAAGGCGTTTTTAGAGGCGGGAATCAATGTGGTCTGCGAGAAACCGCTTTGCTTCAAGGTGGAAGAAGCGGAGGAATTGAAGAAAATTGCGGAAGAGAAAGATTTGATCTTCGGTGTGACTTACGCTTATACCGGCTATACTATGGTTAAGGTAATGAAGGAAATGATCGCCAATGGCAAGATCGGCGAGGTGGTCACGGTCAACGCCGAATACGCTCAGGACTGGCTGCTGGACGAACTCAGCGAAGAGAACAAAGGCAGCGACAAGAATCTGTCCGTTTGGCGGACCGATCCCGCCAGCTCCGGAATTTCCAATTGTGTGGGGGATATCGGCACTCACATGGAAAACATGGTCCATTATCTGACCGGGCTTTCCATCAAACGTCTGTCAGCCACGGTGAACCGTTACGGCCACGCGCTGGACCTCAACGCCAACATGCTGGTGGAGTATGAGAACGGAGTCAATGGAGCATACTGGTGTTCACAGGTGGCGGCAGGACGGATGAACGGTCTGCTGGTACGGATTTACGGCACGGAAGGATCTCTGGAATGGGAGCAGCACTTCCCGGATTACGTGAAGTATACCCCCAAGGGGCAGCCCACCCAGACGCTTTCCAAAAACAATAGCTACATCACCGAAAAGGCCGGCGGCTACGCCAGAGTGCCCAGCGGCCATCCCGAAGGATACTACATCGGGTTTGCCAATACTTATAAAAACATCATCAGCGCCATCCTCAAAAAGAAGAACGGTCAGGCGCTGACGGCGGAGGATATGGACTTCCCCACGGTGGAAGACGGCCTCAACGGAGTGAAATTCGTTCATGCGGTCATCGACAGCGCGGCGGCGGATTCCAAGTGGATCAATCTGTCCTGTTAATAGCAGTCATAAGGACTGTTGTTATAGCATTTTCTCAATGAAAAAGAGGAGGAGAAAGAAATGCGTAAAAGTAAAAAAGTATTGAGCCTGCTTCTGGTTATGCTGATGGTATGTTTAGCGATGGCCGGATGCGGCAGCAAGGACAATGGCGATGACGGCGGAGATACCGGCGACGCGGTAAAGAACATCAGCGTTCTGGTACCCAACGCGGATCACGGCTGGACCGGCGCGGTGCTGAATTACGCCAAAGAAAAGCAGGAGGAAGTCAATGCCGAAGGAAAGTTCAACATTGACGTGAAAGCTGCCACCGACGCGAAAGCGCAGCAGGAGATGGTGGACGACCTTCTGGCGGGAACCGCTCCCGACGGCGTGGTCATTCTGCCTTACGACAACACCATGGAATCTTCCGTTCTGAAGCTTGCCGAAGCGGACATTCCCTTCATCATGTTCGATCGGATCATCGACAATGAAGCGGTTCAGTCCAAGGTCATCGCGAACGTAAAGGGTGACAACGAAGGAATCGGCAAAGCCACCGCGGATCGTTTCGTGGAAAAAGGATTGAAGCCCGGGGATAAGGTTTACGTCATGATCGGCGACACCTCTTCCGTACCGGAAATGCGCAACAAGGGATTCCAGGATGGCTTGAAAGCAGCCGGCTGGACCGATGATCAGCTGGCTGGCATCGAATACTCCGCGGCAACCAACTGGAGCAGAGCGGACGGCAAGAAGCTGTTCACCGACTGGATCAACGGAAAGTCCGTAGATGAAATCGCTCAGACCAAGTACATCTTCACTCACGACGATGAAATCGCCATGGGGATCCTGGAAGCTCTGGCCGGAACCGAAATCGACCCGGCTAAGAAAGACGCCTTCACAAACAACGTCGTTTGCCTGGCTTCCTCTTCCGGACTGAACGAGATGTATCAGGTTCTGAAGGGTGAGCATTCCAACACCGCGTTCCCGGCTCTGATCGAAAAGATGGATCTGTTCTCCGTAACTTATGATCCGGCTATGATCAAGCAGGCGATCGACGACATGATCGCTCAGTTAAACGGTGAGACCGTTTCCAAGGATCACACCATTGAAGTACACGTAGTCGACAAGACCAACGTAAATGATTATCAGGGATTCTAAAGACAATCATTTAAACCCCTGTCCCGCGGGCGCTGAGAAACGGCGCCCGCGGGAATGAAAAGATGAAAAGGTGCCGCTATGAAGATTCTTAAGATGACCGATATCTCCAAATCCTTTTTTGGCGTGACCGTTCTCAACCACGTGAATTTTGAAGTGGAACAGGGAGAGGTACATGCGCTGCTGGGGGAAAACGGAGCGGGAAAGTCTACTCTGATGAATATCCTGGGGGGCGTTTATACCCGTGACGGCGGGACCATCGAGGTAGACGGAAACGTGCTGGAAAACACCACGATCAAGCTGGCGGAAGAAG
>CAUHLX010000347.1 GCA_959606705.1 uncultured Bacillota bacterium
CGGAGCCAGAGCCTTCAGCGCCCCCACGAACAGATTTCCCAAAACTCCGATGACACTGACCTGGGGAATAGCCAGTCCCAAAAGAACACCAAAGATCAACCCCACGATGATGCGTTTCACCAGGCTGATTGAATTCCATTTTTTAATGAGTTCCATAAATGATTCCTCTCCCTCGTTTCTTTCATAAACATACTGTTTTACTATACCATATCGGTATGGAATTTTACAGTCCGTTTTTCCCCAAGAGATCGAAATCAATCGGTCCTCACGCTTTCTCTAGCGCCGCGGCATGACAAAATCCGTGAGCGCCGCGTTTAAATAATCGTTAAAGGGCTTCATTTTTCGAAACAGCTCTACCGCGGCATCCAAAAACCGTTCTCCGTCCCGCACTTGTTCATCGCTTACATGATATTCGACGGCCCAGGCCTTGTGCTTCAGATATTCCGCCAGAGGATGCGCCTCATCGAAACCTTTGGGGACCCGTTTCAGCGCTTCCCCGATCACCGTGAAATTCTCCGCAAAATCCGGATGGGACACGATTTTCATAAACTCGCCGTCATGAGAAACCAGATAGCTCCGAACCATTTCAGTGGCTTGCGGAAACTGCGACGCGAAAACCCCGCCGCCCAGGAACGAACCGCCCGGAGCCAGATTGAGAAAGTAGCCTGCCGGAATCGGAAGCTTGCCAGCCGACGAAATATGCGCTCGAAACGCCGCCCGATACGGCGATTTATCCTTGCTGAACCTAGTATCGCGATTCAAACGAAAGGTCAAATCCCGGGCCTGCCGGCTTCCTACCGACGGATCAAATTCCGAGAGGCGGGCGATGAATGCTTCCACCAGATTTTCAAACTCCAGCTTTGCCGCGGTGGCGGCTTCTTTGTTTTCCTTCATCCATTCCAGCGTATTATTTTGCTGCAGCTCCGTTAAAAAGTCCATAATCAGTGGGGTGTTCATGAGATTCCTCCTAATTCTTCTATCGTTTTCATCTGGGGTGATTTCAGGATTCGTTCCACAAAGGCCTTTCCTTCTACCGTGGAACGGTATTGCGGCAGGCTTCCGAAAATCTGGGAGGCCACATCCATTTTCTCCATCTCCGCCTTTCCGGTTTCCAGCAGCTCCTTCTCCCGCTGTTCCAGTGCGTGGTATTCCAGGTGCTCCGGGTCCAGGCGATGGGTTTTCACCGCGTGGCCGATTCGCTTTTTACAGGAGCAGAACCCCGTCTCGGACAGCCCGCAATAGGTGGATAAAAACTCTGACATCTTTTTTCTGACACGGGAAAGCTTCTGACGATAGTTCTCCGCCGTCATTCCCAGCACCTCGCCCGCCGTCCGGCTGTCCGGCTGAAACATCGTTCCCAGGACAAAGATACAGCGGCTCTCCGCGTCCAGACACTGCAGCATGACATTGGTGCAGGACAGCTTCAGTTCTTCGGACAGCAACTCCGCATCCACGGGTTGTTCTCCGCCGTCCCATTCTTCCGGAGAGGGTGCCTGTTTGATGAGATCGATATCGGCTCCGTAAAAATCAAAGTCCAGCGGATAACGATAGAATCGGGACTTCTTGTAGTTGAGCAGGAAGTTGACCGTTACGCGGTAAGCCCACGTTTCAAATCGGCTCTCCTGCCGAAATCCGGATAAGTTGGTCATCAGCTTCACGTAAATTTCCTGAGAAGCGTCCTCCGCGTCGCTCACCGTTCCCAGCATCCTCAGAGAGAGGTTGAATACCATGTCTTGAACTCCCGCAAGCAGCCGCTCCAAACTTTCGCGGTCCCCTTCCATCGCTTTTGTTACCAATGCTCTTTCCTGTTCGGTTATCATTCGTGATTCCTCCTTTTATTCTTATTAGACAACTGCGGCATACCGGCTGTGACAGATCTTTTTCTTTTTTCTCCGCTCCGGGCCGTTTTTTCGATTCCTATGAAATGAGCCACGTTTCCGAAGAAGCGTGGCTCGTTCTTTCCCTTCGTTATCCTTGTTTCCTCAACGCTTTAAATAAGGTCGAATGGTTTCGATTAGCTTTTCCAGGTCGATGGGCTTGGAAATATATCCGTTCATGCCGCTTTTTATGGCCTCATCGATATCCTTGCGAAATGCATTTGCGGAAAGTCCGATGATGGGAATGCTCTTCGCGTCAGGGTGATTCAGCGCCCGAATCTGCCGGCAGGCTTCCACCCCGTCCAGCTCCGGCATCTGAATGTCCATGAGTATCAATTGATAGCTTCCTCCGGGCGAGCACGCGAAGCGTTCCACAGCCTCCCTTCCGTTCCGGACCTGATCCACCGCCGCTCCGCGGCTTTCCAGCATCATTTTGGCGATTTCGGCGTTAATCTCATTGTCCTCCGCCATTAGAAGGTCGACTCCGTCGAGACGGCTGACGCTCTCATTTTCCCCCTCGGACCAATCGCGGAGCTCTGTTTTTTCTTCACATTCTTTCTCACTCGGCGGACGCTCCAGCGTCAGTTTCACCCGGAATTGAGATCCTTCCTTCAGCTTGCTGTCAACCAGGATTTCACCGTTCATGGCCTTGACAAAATGGTAGCTGATCGCCAGTCCCAGACCGGTTCCCGCGTATTGACGCGGAGAGGTGCCCCGCTCCTGTTCAAAGGGCTCGAAAATGCGTCTTAGAAAATCTTCACTCATGCCCACGCCGGTATCCGTGATGGTAAAATCCAGGGAAACGGCTTCCCCTTCTGCTTCCCTTTGACGCAGCCGCAAGGTAACCCTTCCTCCCGCCGGTGTAAACTTCATGGCGTTGGATAGGATATTGACCACAATCTGACTGATGCGCAGTTCATCCCCGATCACGGTTCGATCTTGCAAATCCTCGATCTCCGTTTGAAACTCGATCCCGGCCTCTTCCGCTTTCAGCTGAAACATTGCCCGGAAACGCTCCATCATGGAGATCAAATCAAAGGTTTCGCAATACAGCTCCAACCGCCCGCTTTCGATCCGAGACATGTCCAAAATATCATTGAGCAGCGCCATCAGATAACCGGAGGACAGGTCGATTTTGTCCAGGCAATCCATCAGCTTCTTCCGGTCGTCCACCGACATTCGAGCCACGGTGGTCATGCCGATGATTCCGTTCATCGGTGTGCGGATCTCATGAGACATCCGGGATAGAAAATCACTTTTTGCGCAATTCGCGTTCTCGGCAGTCCGCAACGCAAGCTCAATCTTTCTCTGACGGCGATCATAGGACCAGAACAGAACGACGAGAACAGCAAAGGCCATGCTGAGAATAATCTGTCGAACCGCCGCTTTCCTCACACAGCGCTCCGTATAGACTTCCGCGCTGGAAACCGCCTCATCCGCC
>CAUHLX010000348.1 GCA_959606705.1 uncultured Bacillota bacterium
GTTTGATACATCTTCTTGGAATTTATATGAAACCGATTGACCATCCCAGAGTAAAATCTGCCGATACTTGTTACTGGTACGTGATCCCGCATTCAGGCAAAAAAAATAGCTTGTCGCGGAAGTCTTTCTCCCTGTGACAAGCTAAGACTGATCGATTTTTCCTTATTACCGGAAAAATCTTTGAATCTCGATCATGGCATTTTCCACGGAATCCGAACCGTGCACCAGATTCTCGGTGGTGCTGGTGGCGTAATCGCCGCGAATGGTTCCCGCCAGAGCGTCTTCAAATTTAGTGGCTCCCATCAGCTGCCGTACGCCGGCCACCGCGTTTTCCCCTTCGACGATCATGGCCAGCACCGGACCTGACGTCATATACTCCACCATTCCCGGAAAGAACGGCTTGTCTGCCACATGAGCGTAATGCTCCTTAAGAATTTCCTCCGTAAGGGTCATCAGCTTCATATCCGCAAACCGGTATCCCTTCCGTTCGATCCGGGAAATAATTTCTCCCATCAGTCCTCTTTTCACCGCGTCGGGCTTCAACATCACATAAGTCCGTTCCATACTCATTTTCTCCTTTGTTTTCATAATATTTTTTATGGTTTACTCGTTTTCGAGAACCTTTCTCACATTATCGATCAGCTGCTGATGAAACGCACACTTAAAATTGCAGAGGTGCATCAGCCGCCGCCAGCGAAAAGGCAGTACCTGACACTCCGTTACCGCGCAAATTCCCACCGAAGCCTTTTGGGGAATTTCCTCGTCCGCCTTCGCGCCGATGGGCGGTTCCATCCCCAAGAGATCACCGTCTCCTAATGTCTCTACTACGGATCGTTCCCCATTTTCTTCGAAAATAAACGTCTGTGCCGTTCCGGACAGCAGGATGCCGGCAAAATCCACGTTTTCTCCAAACTCCTGAATCACGTCCCCGGGCTGATACCAGCGTTCTTTTCCGTCCACGCAGTTCAGCACCCAGTCCAGATCCTCATTGCTGTCAATCCCCTTAAATAAAGGCAGTTGTTTTAAATAAGAATAATTATGTCTCCCCATGTCATTCCTCCGAATCGTTCGCCCATTCCAGCGCACAGCGCACCGCCCGATTCCAGCCTCGGATCAGCCGCCGGCGCCGTTCTTCCTCCATCTGAGGCCGAAAGGTGCGCTCCAGCTTTTTATTTTTCAGCACGTCATCCCGACTCTCCCAATAACTTACGGCCAGACCGGCCAGATACGCCGCTCCCAGCGCGGTGGTCTCGATGCAGGCCGGCCGGCGGACCTCGGCCTTTGTCAGATCCGCCTGAAACTGCATGAGAAAATCGTTAGCGCTGGCTCCTCCGTCCACATTCAGCGTCGATAGACGGATGCCGGAATCCTCCTCCATGGCTCGGAGAATATCGATGGTCTGATAAGCCAGTGATTCCAGCGTGGCTCGTACCACATGGAACCTGCCGCTGCCTCGTGTCAGCCCCATAATCGTGCCTCTGGCATAGGGATTCCAGTAAGGAGCGCCCAGACCCGCGAAAGCCGGCACCACGTACACTCCGCCGGAATCCTCCACTTCCTCGGCCATCCGTTCCGAATCGGGGGAGGTCTCCAGCAGCTTCATCTCATCCCGAAGCCATTGAATCGCGGCACCCGCCACGAAGATCGAACCCTCCAGCGCGTAATTCACGCCTCCGTCGATTCCCCAGGCAATGGTAGTGAGCAGCCCGTTTTGGGAGATTACCGGTTTCCTTCCGGTGTTCATCAGCAGGAAGCATCCGGTGCCGTAGGTGTTTTTCGCGTCTCCCTCGTTGAAACAAGTCTGTCCGAACAGCGCCGCCTGCTGATCTCCAGCAGCTCCGGCAATGGGAATGGGACCGCCGAAGATCGTAGGGTCCGTAACCCCGTAAACGCAGCTGGAAGGCCGCACCTCCGGCAGCATTCCCCGGGGAATCTCCAGCTCCTCCAGAATTTCCCGATCCCATTTCAGCTCCCGGATATTGAACAGCATGGTCCGAGCCGCATTGGTAACGTCCGTCACATGCTCCCGTCCCTTGGTCAGTTTCCAGATCAGCCAGGAATCGATGGTTCCGAACAGCAGCTCCCCGCGCTCCGCCCGCAGTCTGGCCCCCGGTACGTGATCCAGAATCCACTTCAGCTTCGTTCCCGAGAAATAGGCGTCAATGGGCAGTCCGGTCTTTTCCCGAATGCTGGGCTCCAGCCCCCGATCTTTTAATTCATCGCAGAATTCCGCCGTCCGCCGGCATTGCCAAACGATGGCCTTGCAGATCGGCTCGCCGGTGACCTTGTCCCAGACCACCGTGGTTTCCCGCTGATTGGTGATCCCGATCGCGGCGATATTTCGAAACGTGGCGTTGATTTTATACATGGCTTCCTGCGCCACTCCGATCTGGGTGGACCAGATTTCCATGGCATCGTGCTCCACCCAGCCGGGTCTCGGATAGATCTGCGAGAATTCTTTCTGCGCCACGCTGACCATGTTTCCCCCTCGGTCGAACAAGATGCATCGACAGCTGGTCGTTCCCTCATCCAGAGCCATGATGTAAGTTTTCATCGAATCCCTCCTTAGATAAACTCCCGAATCACCGTGCTGGCTAAATCCATGCCTCTGCGGGTCAACCGAAGCCGGCACGTCGACGCCGTTCCTCCGCTTTCGGCGGGCGGCCCTTCCTCAAACCGCTCCAGCAAGCCCTCCCTCAGAAACCTGGCAATCTGCTCTCCGTACCGCTCTTCCACGGACTCGCCGAAGCGCCTTTCATAATCTGCCGTTCCGATCCCCTCCGTCCTGCGAAGCTCCGTAAAAAAGTAATCAGATCGCTCCTCCTCCAATGAGTTGAAATGTTCCCAGGCCGTAAAAGGATCTTCTTTAAGTCCGACACTCGTGGGATTCCACGTGTCCGCTAGGTTTGCCGCAGCGAGATAGCCTTCCATTTCCCCGTGATTTGCAAATCGTCGTCCGCAGGTTCGGCCGCTCCCGCGCAGATAAGAGTGCGCGCCCAGACCCAGCCCTAAATAGTTCTCCATGCTCCAATATTTCAAATTGTGACGGCACTGCCAAGGTTCGGACCGGGCCGCGTTGGAAATTTCATACTGTCGATAGCCCGCGGCTTCCATCCGTTCCTGGGCCAGATGGTACATAGCCCGGTCCAGTTCATCCGATGCCTGCTGAATTTCACCCCGCCGGAACATGTCGTAAAAGGGCGTCCCCTCTTCGATCTGCAAGCTGTAAAACGAAAGATGCTCCGGCCCCAGCTGTAAAATTTGATTCA
>CAUHLX010000349.1 GCA_959606705.1 uncultured Bacillota bacterium
GGTGTCGCGCTGATTATTACGAATTATATTATGTGCAGAAAATATGGAATGGGAAAACCGGATCCGGAGCAGTGTCAAACGAAATCGCCGAAGGAATATTTTCTCCGGCTCCTGACTTCCCTGAGAAAAGGCTTTTGGGCGCTGCTGGCTCCCGTTATCATTCTGGGAGGGATTTACGCGGGGGTATTCACACCGACGGAAGCCGCGGTGGTGGCGGTGGTGTATTCCATCATCGTCAGCATGCTCATCTACCGGACCATGAACTTTGCGTCCTTGAAGCAGGCGCTTCTGGACACGGTGGTGATCAATGGAATCACGTCCTTCCTATTGGGATTTTCCACGATTTTCGCGGTTTATCTTTCCGCGGAACAGGTGCCCGGCAAGGTTTCGATGATGCTGATGACGTTGACGGGAAACAAATTCATCCTGCTGCTGATCATCAACGTATTTCTGCTGATCCTGGGCTGTTTTATGGACAACGTTCCGGCGACCACGATCCTGGCTCCGATCCTGCTTCCCACGCTGGTGGGCTACGGAATCGATCCGGTCCATTTCGGCATCATCATGGCCATCAACTTGACGATCGGCTTGGTGACCCCGCCCTACGGCTGCAATTTGTTCGTAGGAGCCGCTATTTCGGACATTAAAATGGAATCCATGTTTCGATACATCTTTCCCTTTTTGTTTGCCATGATCGCCGTTCTCATGATCGTAACCTACGTTCCGGCATTGTCGTTATGCCTGCTCAAGTAGAAAGGAGGCGTGAAGAGAATGGAACCGAATATCAAACGATTGATCGACCGATACGGAAACTGGTTTTTAGAGGAAGCTTGGGAAAAGGAAACGGAAGCACCGCCGGATCAGGAAACAAGGGAGCTTCTGTTTCGGCCGCTGCAAATCAACGAGGTCCGTCTGAAAAATCGAATTGGCATGGCCCCTATGGATAATGTGCAAATGTGTGACCGCGATGGCAATCCCACGGAAAAAATGGTGAGCTACTTCAGAGAAAGGGCCGAAGGGGGAGTCGGCTTGATCACCTGCGGGATGGTTCCCGTCTGCGGGACCATCGATCCGGTCGTCAATCATCTTGCAAGAACCAGCGGAGTCCCTCGGGTGTTAAAGCAGGAAAAAAACCAAGCCGCGTGGCGGCGGGTGTTTGCCGCTTGCCAGGCCTGCGGCGCGAAATTTTTCGTTCAGCTTTCTCCGGGAATGGGCCGAGTCGGAAGCCCCGAGTGTCTTTCCTCCGAGGGGCGTGCTCCGATCTCCGCTTCTGCAAACCCCAGCTTCCATACCAAGGAGGTCATCTGCTCGCCGCTCACCGACGAGGAGGGCTGGCAAATCATAAAAAACGCTGGAATTGCCGCCTGCGCGGTGCGGGAAGCGGGAGCGGACGGCGTCTACCTCCATGGTCACGAGGGATATCTGCTGGATGAAATGACCAACCCGGCCTACAATCACCGAAGGGCCGGCAGCTTTACCGATTGGCGGCGATTCGGGTTGGAGCTGGTGCGGGAGATCCGCAGAACGACCGGAGAAGCGTTTCCGATCATGTATCGCATCAACCTGTCGCTGGCGCTGGAGGAGACCTATGGGGAAGAACTGCGGCGTCCCGAGCTGTACGGATTCCGTGGTGGCCGAAGTCCGGAACAGACTTTTGCGTATATGGAGGAGCTGGTGGAAAACGGAGTGGATGCTTTCGATGTGGACCTGGGAAGCTATGAGACCTGGTGGCTGCCCCATCCGCCAGCCTCCATGCCTCCCGGCTGTTTTCTTCCCGTCAGCCGAATGGTCCGGGAATATTTTCAAAGGAAGGGGCTGCGCTCCAACCGGGGCCTGGAGATCCCCATCGCTGCCGTGGGAAAGCTGGGCTTTTCCGGCCTGGCGGCAAACGCTTTGAAAGATGGAGACTGCGACTTGATTTTGATTGGCAGGGCGCTTCTCGCGGACCCGGACTGGGCGGAAAAGGTCCGCCGTGGGAGGGAGGAGGAAATCCGGCCCTGCATCGGCTGTCAGGAAGCGTGCATCAATGAATACGAGGCGGATGTGCATTTGGAGTGCGCGGTCAACCCCCGGACGGGCTTTGAGGAGGTTTTTCTCAAGGATCTTCCTCCGGCGTTTTCACCGAAAAAAGTGGCGGTGGTCGGCGCCGGACCGGCGGGAGTCACGGTGGCGGAGACCGCACTGGCCAGAGGACATGAAGTCACCCTGTTTGAAGCAAGCGGAAAAGTGGGTGGCCGTCTGGCGGAAGGCAGCGTTCCCAAGATCAAATTCGAGTTGAAACGCTATCGGGAATATCTGGAACGGACCGTGGCTCGTTTCGCGGAGAAGGAGGGCTTTTCCTTTGAGGCGCGGGAGGCTGACGCGGCGGAATTGAAGGCCGCGGGCTTTGACGGCATTGTTTTGGCGGTGGGTGCGGCGGAGCGGGAACCGGATCCGGAGCTTCCGGGAATCGGAACGATTTCCGGGATACAAGCCGTGGAGCTTCTGCGGAGCGGAGGCCCGGATTCGGATGTACGGAAGGTGGTGGTGGTCGGCGGCGGAATCGTGGGCTGTGAGACGGCATATTGGCTGAGCTATGAAAAAAGCTTGGAGGTGACGGTGGTCGAAATGGCGGATTATTTCATGGATGGGGTCTGCATCGCCAATCGTGGCCATTTGATCCATTATCTGAAGCGAGCGGGGGTCCGGCTTTTGAATGGTGCCCGGGTGGTCGGGCTGTGTCCTTCCGGGGTGCTGATCGATCAAAATACTTCCGAAACCGTACCGGATCCCTATGTCACTTGGAATCCGATCCTCAGCGAGGAGCTGCGGAGAATATACCTTCCGGCGCGTGAAGTAAAAGAAATCCGAGAGCTCTTGCCCGCGGATTTAGTGGTGTGGGCGATGGGGAACCGGCCGCGGAGAGAACTGATGTCAGCCTGCGAAAGGTGTGAAGCGGCGCCTGAATTATATGAGATCGGTGACTGTTTTCACCCCGGGAAGGTGTTGAATGCCGTGCGCAGCGCCTACCGGCTGGCGCTGGCGCTCTAGCTTGAACCACGGTTTGGCCGCGGCCCCGGTTTCAGTCGAAGAAATCGGCGGGGAAGACTTGTCCCAGATCATAAAAGGAGTAAAGATGCTTTTTGGCAACGGCCAGCGCCTGCCGCAGATTCCGCTCCAACAGTGCGTTGACCAGCTCCAGCTGTTCGGTGGCCTGATCTCTGGTATCGTAGATGGGATTGGTGTAGTGCACCTGAATGAACAGGACCC
>CAUHLX010000350.1 GCA_959606705.1 uncultured Bacillota bacterium
AGCAGGCAGCCGCTAAAATCACCCCGTAGGCCGCGTCCGACAACATCATTCCGAAGAACACCGCATAGAAGAATGAGAAAAACGGAGTGGCGTCGATGCTCCTCGAATCCGGCAGCGCGTACAGCTTGGTAATCGCCTCAAACGGGGTGGAAAAGGAGCCGTTCTGCAAAAGCACCGGTGTTTCCTCGTCCTTTTCCGGATCCCGGAATTCGTACCAGCACCCTTTTTCGGCCAACAGCGCCTCCACCTTCTGCGCCGCCAGTCTGGGAACCCATCCTTCCAGATAGAACGACCGGTCCGTTACCAGCAGCCGATTGCGGATGTTCTGCTGATCCCGCTCCATCACCAGCTTATCATATAAATACTCGAATTCGGTCTTTCGGTAATCGAGAGCTCCGATCTGTGCCGCCAGCTCCTGCTGCCGTTCTTTCAAATCCGCCAGTTCCCCTTCGCAGGCCTGGATGTGCTCCGCCGCCGTGCCCGCTTCCTGAAAACGAACCGGGCTGAAGCTGAACTGCCGCAGCACATCCAGGACCGCTTCGCGAACTTCCTTTAAACATAGAGTATAAATGTAGTGCTGTTCCGGATCGCTGCTGATCACTTCATATTCGCACTCCGGCACCTGCTCCGCAAGCTGCGCGGAAAGCGCCGCCAAATCCGCCGACACGGGAACCGTTCCCAGCGTCACTTGCGTGTATTTGGTCCGCTCTTCCTCAAATGGCAAGTCGAAGCTTTTCCAGGGCCGCAGCGAAAGCAGCAGAGCCTCCGCCTTATTTTCCGCGGTCTTGCACTCATTTAACCGGCGGTTCAAGTCCAGGACCTCATCCACCGCCGACCTTATTTCTTTTCGTTTTTCCAGGACTTCGTCGAATTCCCTGCGGGTGATCGGCTTTCTGGTTTTGAATAGTGGTTTTTTCCCGGTGCCGTACTTTTCCAGAGTCTCCAAGGCCTGCGCGGCCGCCGTCAACTCTCCGTCCAGTTTGGACACCGCCTCCTCGTTCCCATCTTGGGACACCAGCTGGCTCCACTCTTCATCAGAAAGCTTCGCATCCTGCGGGGTCAATTCCACCACTCCCAGACGCATCAGCTCTTCCATCAGCTCTCTTCTGGACGAATCCAGCCCGATGACACTGAGCCTTTTCATTCTGACGATTGCCAATTTACTTCACGATCCTTCCTACAATCATTGAAACGGCGCTATCCAGATTCTTCTCAGCCCTTAGGCTGAGCGCGTCACATTCGGCTTCCGCCTTGTCGATGATCACGTTGAATCCGATCTGCGCCTCCGCCTCCGCTTTCGCCAGGATTTCACGGTATGTATCCTCCGCTTCCATCCGAGCCTGTTCCACCTGCTTTGCCGCGTCCCGCTCTGCGTCCGCCAGCATCTGCTTGCATTCCGCGGTGCTGGCCTTTCGGATTTCATCCGCCTTCGCTTCCGCCTCTTTGATCAATTTCATCTGCTCTATAGCCACTGCTTCACCTCCTTTTAAGAAACCTCGCTCTTTTACCAATGATACCCTTTTTTTGCTGTCATTAAACTTAGTGTGCTCGCTGTTCCTTCTTTTTATTATAGTGGCTCAATCTCGCCCCAATAATGCTGCAAATGAACCTTGCACTCCCGTGGTGTTCATTATACCTTAATTAAACGAAAATTCAAACAGACCGAGGCCGGAATTCCTCCGTATTTTTTTCACACATTAAAGCGCTATATATATGAAAGTATTTTTGTATTTTTAGGAATTCGAAGTTTAATTCCGAAATAATTCGGACGAAATGTGCCGATCCATCTCAATTCCTCCCGAAAAATCAATGGAAATCCCTGCCGAATAAACTTCCACTGACTTTTGCCCTGTTTTCACCGGGTTTCCATTTGACAAACAGCCGAAAAACGCTTAAACTGTTAGCGTAAGCTAATTAGCAGATGCTAACCGAAAGGATGATGATAGAACATGGCAAGAGAAACGACATTGGATCGTCTGGGGACCGGACATTCGGGACTGATCCGCACCGTGGGAGGACAGGGCTCCCTGCGCCGGCGGCTTCTGGACATGGGCCTCACCCCCGGCACTCGGGTAATGGTCAGAAAGGTTGCTCCCATGGGGGACCCCATCGAACTTCATCTGCGCAGCTATGAGCTCACGATTCGACAGGAGGACGCGGGGCGTATCGAAGTCGAGGAGGTGGATGCATGAGCTTGACCATCGCTCTCATCGGCAATCCCAACTGCGGCAAAACCACCTTGTTCAATCAGCTCACCGGAAGCAATCAGCATGTGGGCAACTTTCCGGGAGTCACGGTGGAAAAAAAGGAAGGCTTGATCCGCAAGCACAAAGACCTCACCGTAGTGGATCTCCCCGGAATCTATTCTCTTTCCCCCTATACGGCGGAGGAAGTGGTAACCCGGGACTATCTGCTCTCCGGACAGCCCGAGTGCATCATCAATATCGTAGACGCGACCAGCATCGAACGGAATCTGTACTTGACACTCCAGTTGATGGAGCTCTCTCTTCCCGTGGTGCTGGCTTTAAATATGATGGACGAAATCCGCGGAAGCGGCGGCAGCATCGATGTGGACAAACTGCAGAAGGATCTGGGAATCCCGGTTGTCCCCATCTCCGCCAGTAAAAATGAAGGGGTCTCCGAGCTGATCGCCCGGGCCGCCGAAGCCGGGGAACAGCAGATCAAACCGGAGCACATGGATTTTTGTGAGGGACACGTCCACACGGCCATTCATTCCATCGCTCATCTGGTTCAGAACGAGGCGGAGGCCGCGGGTCTTCCCCTCCGATTCGCCGCCACTAAAATAGTGGAGGGAGACGATCTGGTGATGAAGCGTCTGAAGCTGATGGACCCCGAAATTGATATCATCGGCCATATCGTAGACGACATGGAAGGCCATTTAAACACGGACCGTGAGGCCGCCATGGCGGACATGCGCTACGCCTACATCGATAAACTCTGCGCGGATTGTGTGCGCAAGCCGTTGGAAAACAAAGAGCACCAGCGTTCCGTTAAAATAGACAACATTCTGACTCACAAATATTTTGCCATTCCCATCTTCCTGGGCATCATGCTGTTGATCTTCTGGCTGACCTTCGGAGTGCTGGGTGAGTCCCTGAAAGAGCTTCTTTCTCTGGGCATCGGGCAGATCACGGAGCTGACCGGCGAAGCCCTGCTTTCCGCCGGTGTCAGCCAGGCGCTGTATTCTCTGATCATTGACGGGGTGTTCGCCGGCG
>CAUHLX010000351.1 GCA_959606705.1 uncultured Bacillota bacterium
TCTCCTTTTCTGCGGAATCGGAATTTGCATATTAAAAAACCGGGATCTGTCCGCTTCTTAAGCGGCGGTTCCCGGCTTTTCTCTTTTTACGGAAGATCAGCGGCCTTCTTCCGCTTTTGCCTCAACCAATTCTTCCCTCACCAGATGCATCAAACGTTCTTCCAATCCCTTCGACTCGCCATTTTCAAGCCGCGCCTCGATATAACGCAGGGTATGGTCACCGAAGTAAATCAATTCCCGATATTCCTCCGGATGGGCGTCGATATAGTCGCCAGGATTGGAGGAGACCGCCGGAGAAGACATGATCCGCTGAAAAAGCGTTTGAATGACCTGATCGGTATCGGTCCCCAAATACGCCGCGGCCTGATCATAGCAGGCCTGTGTCTGGCGAACGATGTATTTCTGAGTGTCCAGCGCATCAGCGACGATCTCCGGTGAGAGCTGTTCCAAACGTCTTTTCACATCCGGAACATAGTACGAACCGTCTCGAGGCTCCCAATAATTTCTCAGAACATAAGCTCCTTGCTCGTCAACATCGAAGGACAAGACCGTGGGAACATGGCTGCCGCCCACTACTTCAAACGCCGCGCCGGAGGAACGGAATTCCTGATACAGCGCCATGGCGTAAACTTCCACGGTGGCAGTCGCGGCACCCGTCTCCTCGCTCCAGCGTTCTCCCGGCAGCGTTGCCAGCGTAACGTGACTCTCACAAGCGAAGTCGCCTGCGGTCCGCTCGCTTTGATTGTGCTCCAAAATGGCGGCGGTCACATTCCGTTCAAGATCGAAAGCACTCCCTGCGGGCTTCAGCGAATAAACGCTCCACATTCCCACCTTCCCTCCGTGATACTCCGCCAGCCAAAGAGCTCCGTCCATATGAAAGAGATAATTCTCCGATGACAGCTGGAGCTTCAAAGGATTTTTCACCCCGCCGATCTCCGGAGCCTGCTCTTCCATGAGGAACATTCCCTTCCATTCCGAGGCTGATAAAGGCTCCCAATCCCAGCGGATTTCCGGAAACTCCCGGATGACCGCCCCGGTTTTTTCATCCACAATGGCAAAGGAATTGCTTCCCACGCGGTACAAACAGCCCGTACCATCGCCGGCATAATAGGAGCTTGCCGGATTCATGTAAACCACGCGGTCAAACGCATAAGTCATACTGCCTATCGTTCCGCTGTCGTCCACCGAAAGGCTGGGAACGTTCGCCGGTTCCAATCGAAAGACCCAACGGACCGGAATGGCGCCGATGGCGCCGGAATCCCTGCCTTCCTCCCCTTTTGACTCATCGTAGCCATAAGTCAAATAAAGCTCGCCGTTTTTCTGCTGCAATACCAAATAAAAGACGTGATTGGGGTCATTGCCGGGGTCCACCCGCCAAGCTTTCAAGTTATTCCGGCGAAGCTTTGCGGCAGAGCCTTCCTTCACCCAGCCGTAAATACCGTCAACCTTCGGGAAATAGCGGTCAAAATCCTCCGCGGACAACGCGGTTTCCCGAAGCTCGCCCACGAGCTCCCAGTCATCTTGGACCGATTCCCATTTCATCAATTGTCCGTCGGAGGTAAGACAGTATTGTGGGGCGATCTTAGACGTATAAGTAAAGGAGTACTGCGGTGCGTCGTAAACGATCTCCGCCACCTGATAGGTTCTTCCCAACGGGTCCGGCGCTTCCGCCCCGGATGACGGATCGGTCAGAAAACAAACCGCGGTCGCCCCACAGACCAGCAGCGCCACCATCGCCAGTAAAAGAGCGGGCTTTCGGTAGCTCAGTACATTTCCGACCCGCTGCTTCACACCCACTTCGCCGAAGGCCAATGGACAGCCGACGGCGAACTGACGCGGTGCGCCGCATAGAAGCAGCGCTTCCGAGTAGGCCTTTTTCCCCTCCGCGTCCAGCTCCTTGATCACTCGTTCGTCGCAGGCCAGCTCGATGTCCCGACAAAGCAGGGCATATGCCAGCCAGACCAGTGGGTGAAACCAATAGATGCTCAAAAGGAAGAAGGCGATCAGCTTGACTAAGTGGTCCCCCCTCTTAATGTGTGCCTGCTCGTGGGCGATCACATGAGTCAGGCTCGCCTCCTCCATGTGGAAGGGCAAATAGATTCGCGGGCGGAACAAACCCAGGACAAAGGGCGATCTCACCGCCTCGCTCTGCCAAAGATTATCTCTCAACGGTACCGCCTCCGCAATGCGGCTTCGCAGGCGCAGATAACTCACTACGCCGTAGAGCGCCATTAGCGCCACCCCCGCAACCCAGATCAGAGATGCAAAAAAAATGAGGATTTGCATAGGATTGACACTTGCCCCCGGCGCCGGCGTCAAAGATTGGGAAATGACCGGATTGACCGCCTGGTTGAGCACGCTGATCCCACTGTGAATCCGCGGCGCGTCGGAATAGAGCAGATCCGGGCTGACCGTCTCCACGCTGGGAATCACACTCAGCATGCTTTCAAATGAAACCGGAACCATCAGCCGGAATCCCACCAGCGCCCAAAGAATACACCGAAAAAATTTCGGCGCCCGTTGCAAGAGAAAGCGAAAAAGAACCACGGCCAAAATCAGCCATCCGGCCGCAATGCTCATATTCAGCAGCTTCAGAAAGATCCCTTCCATGGTCATCCCTCCCCGTACGAATCGATCATTCGGCGAATTTCGGCTGCCTCCTCCGGCGAAAGGCTCTTATGCTTTGAGAAGGCGGCCACAAAGGCCGGAAGCGAGCCTTCAAAGGTCTTTTCCACCAGCTCGTCGATTTCCGCAGCCTGCACCTGATCCTTCGACACCAAGGCAGAGACCACCGCATTCTCGTTTTTGAGCACGCCCCGCTGAGATAATCTGCGAATCACCGTATAGGTCGTGGCCTTTGACCACCCCAGCTTTTCCTTGCAGAGCTTCACCAAACACGTGCTGTTGATCGGCTCGTTTTCCCACAAAATCAAGCAGAACCGATATTCGCTTTCAAATACTTTCGGCGTATCCATCCAAACACCCCCTCGTTAGATTTAACACGTTCAACCTCTCAAGGAAAGTTTAACGTATTAAACCGAAATTGTCAAATAAAAAGAAGTGCGTTCGAACAAAAAAATGAAAAAGCCAGCTAGGCTTTCACCGGTGCCGGCTTTTCCGTTCCTTTAAGTTTTTTTCTCCCCTTGTGATTCTTCCACATCCGGCTTTTCCAATTTTTCTTCCTCGACCACCCGCTCTCCCGCGGTTTTCGCGGCGTCCTC
>CAUHLX010000352.1 GCA_959606705.1 uncultured Bacillota bacterium
CGTAGCGATCGTGCAGGGGCTTCATCGGTACCATGGCCTGAATCGTGGAGCAGTTCGGATTGGCGATGATGCCTTTGTTCCGGTCGATGTCCTCGGGATTTACCTCGGGAACCACCAGCGGAACATCGGGATCCATTCTCCATTGACTGCTGTTATCGACAACGGTCACGCCATGCTTTGCGGCAATGGGGGCGAATTTCTCACTGGCGCTGCCGCCGGCGGAAAAGAGGGCGATGTCGATGGGCTTATCAAAGGAATGCTCGGTGAGCTCCTCGACCACGTACTCCTTGCCTCTGAAGGTCAAGGTGCTGCCGGCTGATTTTGCCGAGGCCATCAAATAAAGGTTTTCGAACGGGAAATCCCGTTCCTCCAGCACTTTGAGGAAGGTGCTGCCTACCAGTCCAGTGGCGCCAACCACTGCCAGATTTGGTTTTTTGTTCATAGCGTTTCCTCCTGTAAGTAATATCATATGATCGAGGGGCGTTTTTGGTGCCGCTCGGTATAAACCATTTCATTATACAATAGTTTCTGACAAATGTTAATTTGTTTTTTCATTTTGATTTTACCCTCCTAACTATGCTATAATAAAAAGGATATTGTGAGGGAGAAATTATGACAGAACAAAAGAAAAAAACCAGCGGTACCACAACGAGAAAAAAGAGGACATCCACAGCAAAAAAACGCATTACCGCGGAGGAACGGGCGAAGATCGAAAAGAAGAATCGCCTCCGGGACGAAATCTGGTCCATCATCCTCATCGCGGCAGGCGCTTTTCTGGTGATATCCCTTCAGACCCATGCCACAGGACAGCTGGGAGAAGGAATCTCCGCGCTGTTTAAAGGCCTGTTCGGCATGGCGGCTTACATATTGCCCTATTATTTGATTGCCTACGGCATTCTGCTGTTTACCAAAATGACGGCGCATTTAGGAACGAGATCGGTGGTGTGTCTGCTGCTGATCTTTTTCACGCTGAATCTCATGATTTCCGCGTGGTATCTCCACGGGGAAGCCGGTGGGGCGGCATTCACGTTTCAGTATGTGGCTCAGGCCTTCAAAATGGGCAAAGCCTTGGAGAGCGGCGGGGTCTTCGGTATGTGCGTAGGACTGCTGCTGGTTAAGCTGATCGGCGTGTTCGGCCTGTGCATATTGGCCGGAGTCACCATGCTCATCTGCATTCTGCTGGTGATCAACACCCCGGTTTCGCTGTTCTTTGATACTTGGAAAGAAAAGCGGGCGGAGCGGAAAGCGCGGGAGGACGAGGAGGAAGCGCTGCTGGCGGAAGCCAGAGAAGCCGAAGCCGCGGCCATGGCCGCGGAAGAAAAGCTGGCCTCCAAGAAATCCTCGGCCGCCAAAACCGCGGCGCCGTCCGTTCGAGGCGCGGCCAGCGCCGGATCCGCCGGTCCGCTTCGTTCGGGTGCGGCCGGAATTACGCCGTCTCAGCTGAAAATATTAGATTATATGAAGGATGACGAGCTATTCGAGGGCGCCGATGCTCGCAAGCCGGGCCTCGGTCTGGAGGAACCCACCGTGCCGGAGCCGGGCAAGGGCTTTCCTGCGGAGGGGACGGGCCTGCCGGAGCATTCGTCCGTGGGATCGGGAGGATTTTCCGCGGGCGCTTCGGAGGAGGAACCTTTGTCGCCTGTCATTTCCACCAGGGAGGAAGCCTTCGTTTCGGAACCGATCGTTCCCGAACCCCTGGTCCCCGAGCCTGTCGTTCGGGCGGCGGAGGTTCGGACACCCGCCCCTGTCGTGGAGCGGACACCCGAAGCCGTTCCCGGAGCGGCTGAAAGTCCGGAGAGCGCAAAAAAGAAAAAGGCGGCCAACGAACCCCTCGAGGAGCTTACCGTGGTCATCGGCGGCGTCAGCAAAGCGCCTTACCGTTTTCCACCCATGGATCTGCTCCACAAGGCCCCGGCGGTCAACAATCGGGGAGAAGAAGTCGAGCTTCAGGCCAAGGCCATCAAGCTGGAAGAAACGCTGCACGATTTCGGCGTCAACGCCAAGGTGCTGCAGGTTACGAAAGGCCCGGCGGTGACCCGGTATGAGATTCAGCCCAGCACCGGTGTCAAAGTCAACAGCATCGTCCGTCTGGCGGATGATATCGCCTTGAATTTGGAAGCCAAGAGCATACGGATGGAAGCGCCCATTCCCGGCAAGGCGGCGGTGGGCATTGAAGTGGAAAACGAGAGGGTCAACATGGTCACCCTCCGGGAAATCGTGGATTCCGATGCGTTTCGAAACGCGAAGTCGAAGATTTCCTTCGGTGTGGGCAAGGATATTTCCGGTACGCCGATCGTAGCGGATTTAAAAGGAATGCCCCATCTGCTGATTGCGGGTTCCACCGGCTCCGGAAAGAGCGTCTGCATCAACAGCATTATCATCAGCATGATGTATAAAGCCAAACCGGAGGAAGTAAAATTCGTGCTCATCGATCCCAAGGTGGTGGAGCTGAGCAATTACAACGGAATTCCTCACATGCTCATCCCCGTGGTTACCGATCCCAGCAAAGCTGCCGCGGCGCTGAATTGGGCGGTGGCGGAAATGACCGACCGATACAAGAAGTTCGCGGAAGAAGGCGTCCGAGATTTGGAATCCTTCAACAACAGCGTGAAATCCAAAGGCGAGGACGAACGTTTCATGCCGCAGGTGGTGATCATCATCGACGAGCTTGCCGACCTGATGATGGCGGCCCCCTCACAAGTGGAGGAATCCATCTGCCGTTTGGCGCAGATGGCCCGGGCGGCGGGCATGCACCTGATCGTAGCGACGCAGCGTCCGTCGGTGGATGTCATTACCGGGGTCATCAAGGCCAACATCCCTTCCCGGATCGCTTTTGCGGTATCTTCCCAGTTCGACTCCCGAACCATTTTGGACATGGCGGGCGCGGAAAAGCTGGTGGGGAAGGGCGACATGCTGTTCAATCCTTTGGGAAGAGCCAAACCTCTTCGGGTACAGGGCGCGTTCCTATCGGACGAGGAGGTTCACAGCGTCATTCAGTTTGTGAAAGAAAATACGCCTCAGACCGAATATTCGCAGGATGTTCTGCACAGCATTGAAAAGGTGCAGACGAATGTAAAGGACGACGACGAGGATGAACTGATTCCCGACGCCATCGAAGCGGTGGTGAGGGCGGAACAGGCCTCCGTCTCCATGCTTCAGCGACGCTTCCGCGTAGGCTACAACCGAGC
>CAUHLX010000353.1 GCA_959606705.1 uncultured Bacillota bacterium
GGGCCTCCTGAAAGATGGTAAAGGTGGCGCCCACGAATTCTTCCTCGATGAATTCCATGGCGGAAACCTCTTCCCGGCCATAGGAATTGATCTCGATCCGCTCCGGGAAATAGTCCCTGAGGTTATTCGCCAGCTCCTCTGCGTATTCCTTCTGATTTGCCACTACGGCGATTCGCTTCATAGTTTAGTATTTTCCTCTCTTCACATAAGAAGTGTGCAGCACCTCGTGAGCCACATGACTTCCCGGCTCCTCGAAGTAATCGTCGTAGAGCAGCTTCACCACCGGGCTCTCATGAGACTTGCGCAGAGGCAGGGAGCGGTCCAGCTCATACAGTGCCCGCGCGCGGATTCCCTTGATATCGATGTCGCTGTTTCTCACCGAATCGTTCTGATACGGCTGACCGCCGCCGTTGATACAGCCGCCGGGGCAGGCCATGATTTCGATGATGTGGAAGGTTTCTTCTCCGCGTTCCACCGCTTCCAGGAGCTTTCTGGCGTTGGCCAGACCGGAGGCCACGCCCACCTTCACTTCGATGCCAGCCACGTTGTAAGTGGCTCTCTTGATCCCCTCGTCGGTTCCGCGGACCTCTTTGAAGTCCACCAGACTCAGCTCACCGTCCAGCCAGTGGCTGGCAGTGCGCAGCGCCGCTTCCATCACGCCGCCGCTGGCGCCGAAGATGACCGCCGCCCCGCTGGCCGTTTCAAAGGGATCGTCGAAGGGTTCGTCCGCCAGACGGTTGAATTCCACCCCGGCCACCTTGATCATGCGGGCCAGCTCCCGGGTGGTCAGGGCCACATCCACATCGGGGATTCCGGCTCCGGCCGCGTTCTGATCGTCTCTTGCCACCTCGAATTTCTTCGCGGTACAGGGAATGACCGAAACCACGAAGATATTCTTGGGATCCAGTCCGTTGCGCTTGGCATAGTAGGTTTTCAGCACCGCGCCGAACATCTGCTGCGGAGACTTGCAGCTGGAAAGATTCTCCGTGAACTGGGGAAAATAATGTTCGCAGAATTTGATCCAGCCCGGGGAGCAGGAGGTGATCAGCGGGAGCTTCCCTCCATTTTGCACCCGATCCAGAAACTCGTGGGCTTCTTCCATGATGGTCAGATCCGCGGTCACATTCATGTCAAAGGTCTTGTCAATACCCAGCCGCCGCATGGCCGCCGCCATCTTTCCGGTGACATCCGTTCCCAGAGGCTGATCGAACGCCTCCCCCAGCGTGACGCGGATGGAGGGCGCGGCAAACGCCAGCACCACCTTGTCAGGGTCCGCAATGGCCTCCCAGACCTTTCCGGTATCATCCTTCTCGTGAAGCGCCCCGGTGGGACAGGCCACGATGCACTGGCCGCAGTTGGCGCAGGGGGCGTCGTTTAAACTGGTCTCAAAAGCGGAGCCGATGTGGGTGTTGAAGCCTCGGTCGATCATGCCGATCACCGAAATACCTTGCAGGTTCTGACAGGCCGCCACACATCTGCGGCACAGCACGCACTTGGTGTTATCCCGAACGATGGACGGGGACAGGTCGTCGATCTTGTGCTCGATGTTCTTGCCTAGGAAGTGATTTTCATCCACTCCGTACTCGAAGCAGAGCCTCTGCAAATGGCACTGACTGCTGCGGACGCAGGACAGGCAGTCCTTTCGATGATCGGAAACGATCAGCTCCAGCGTGCTTTTTCTGGACTTGCGCACCTTCGGAGTGTTGGTCATGACCTCCATGCCCTCGTTCACCGGATACACGCAGGAAGCGACCAGGGCTTTGGCTCCCTTCACTTCCACCAGACAGATCCGGCAGGCGCCCAGCTTATTAATATCCTTCAAATAGCACAAGGTGGGTATTTCGATGTTGGCGTACTTCGCCGCTTCCAGAATGGTAATTCCCTCAGGAACTCGGAGCGGCATCCCATTGATTTTAATATTCACTAAATCCATTTTTTATCCGCTCCCTTCTACTTCCGCGAAATGGCGTTTCTCGGGCAGATATCCAGACAGGTTCCGCACCGAATACATTTATCCTGATTGACGACGTGGGCCTCTTTGAGATTGCCTTCGATGGCTCCCACCGGGCACTCCCTGGCGCACAAAGTACAGCCCACACACTTGTCGGGGTCGATCTGAATGGTCAGCAGATCCTTGCAGACCCCCGCCGGACATTTCTTATCCACGATATGGGCCACATACTCATCCCGGAAATAAGTCAGGGTGGACAGCACCGGGTTGGGCGCCGTCTGGCCCAAGCCGCACAGCGCCGAGGCCTTGATGTGATGACACAGGGTTTCCAGCCGTTCCAAATCCTCCATCTCGCCCTCGCCCTTGGTAATGCGGTCTAGAATCTCGTAGAGACGACGGGTGCCGATCCGGCAGGGCGAACACTTTCCGCAGGATTCGTCCACGGTAAAGCCTAGGAAAAACTTGGCGATATCCACCATGCAGTTGTCTTCATCCATGACGATCAAGCCGCCGGAGCCCATCATGGAGCCCAGGGAAATCAAGTTGTCGTAATCGATGGGAACATCGAAATGCTCCGCGGGAATACAGCCGCCGGAGGGTCCCCCGGTCTGGGCGGCCTTGAACCGCTTCCCGTTGGGCACCCCGCCGCCGATCTCTTCCACGACCTCTCTCAGCGTGGTTCCCATGGGGATTTCCACCAGACCGACGTTCGTCACCTTGCCGCCCAGGGCAAACACCTTGGTGCCCTTGGATTTTTCGGTGCCCATCGAAGAGAACCAGGCCGGGCCTTTTAAGATGATCTGCGCCACGTTGGCCAGAGTCTCCACGTTGTTTAAAATGGTAGGCTTGCCGAACAGACCCTTGTTTGCCGGAAAGGGCGGCCGGGGGCGCGGTTCGCCGCGTTTGCCTTCAATGGAGGTCATCAGCGCCGTTTCCTCCCCGCAGACAAAGGCCCCCGCTCCCAGCCGGACTTCCAGATCAAAGCTGAAATCCGTTCCGAAAATGTTCTTGCCCAGCAGCCCGTATTCCTTGGCCTGTTTGATGGCAATCTGCAGGCGCTGTACGGCGATGGGATATTCCGCCCGCACGTATATGTAGCCCTGATCGGACCCAATGGCATAGGCCGCAATGGTCATGGCCTCGATGATGGCGTGGGGGTCGCCTTCCAGAATGGAACGATCCATAAACGCTCCGGGGTCCCCCTCGTCCGCGTTGCAGCAGACATAC
>CAUHLX010000354.1 GCA_959606705.1 uncultured Bacillota bacterium
GCGATAAACAAATCACCGATGGAGGTTTGGGTGCAAACACCGTAAATAACCAATTGAATACTGGGAGGAATGATGATCCCGATGGTGCCGGCAAAGCAAGCCAGCGTGGTGCTGTAGGCGACATCGTAGTCTTTTTTATTCATCTCGGGAATCAGCATGCCGCCGATGGCCGACACGGTAGCCATGGCGGACCCGGAAAGCGCCGCAAAAAACATGCTGGCCAGCGTGACCACCGCGCCTAAGCCTCCCACCACAAAACCAATGGCGTCATTGGCCACATCGATGATCTTCTTGGCAATGCCTCCCGCGCTCATGATGGTACCGGCCAAAATGAAAAATGGGATTGCCATAATGGGAAACGAGTTGATTCCCGAAAAGTTGTACTGCGCCATGATCATCAGATTTTGATTACTGTAAAGCACCAGGCCCACCAGCGTGGCGCCCCCGATGGAAAACCCCACCGGCACTCCGATGGTAATCAATACGAATAAGGCGATAAAAACAATTGTAATTTCCATCTTCTATTCCTCACCACCCTTCAACAGCGTTTGCTTCTTTCCCAGCAGCACGCCCCCGGCACGGAAGATCGACCCCAAATTGCGCAGGATCATCAGTCCGCAGCCCACCGGTACGGCCGCGTAAATATAGCCCATGGGAATGTGCAGCGCCGGCGAATAGGAGCCCACCGACAGAAGCCGGTCCACTAAGACCGTTCCCTGTCGAACCACGACCAGACAGATCGCGATCACGATCAAGTCGGCTATGATACGCAAAGCGGCTCTGCCCCGTTCCGGAAGCCGGTCCACCAGCATGGTTACTTCGATGTGTTTTCCATACTTCGCGCCGACGCTGATCCCCACCCAGGTTTCCCAGATAAACATGTAACGGGCAATTTCCTCGGTCCAGGCCGGTGAATCGTTAAACAGGTAACGCATGATAATCTGATAAAACAGGATGACTACCATCGCCGCCAGCAGTACGATCATGATCACCTCTTCCAGATGATCGTATAAATCCTTCCATTTCTTTAATCGATTCATATTTTTCTCTCCATTTTGCAGGAATGGGGCGAACTCGTCACCCCATTCCCCCTTGTTTCTATCAATCCTCCACAGCTTCTTTTCCCGATCCGGCTAGAGCTTTTTCCCCGCCAGTTCCAGGACCTGATCCATCACCTCGTCGCCGACCAGCGCCCGATAATCGTCGTAAATGGACGCGGTGGCTTCGACGAAGCTCTGCCGGTCCGTGACCTCGTTGACCGTGCACTGGGGCGATTCATCGATCAATCGGATAAACTCCTCTTCCTTCCCCGATTCGATCTCCCGCTGCTCGTCCTTCATGATCTTCGCGCCATCCTCCACGATTTTTCTGAGGTCGTCGGGCAGGCCGTCCATAAACGATTTGCTGGCCACGATCACCGCGTTGGAATAGGTATGTCCGGTCAAGCTGTAATATTTCGACACTTCATAGAACTTGGAATCGTAGGTCAGGCCTGCCACCCCATCCTGTCCGTCCACGGTCCCCTGCGAAAGCGCCGTATAAATTTCGGAAAAGCTCATGGGCGTGGGGTTGGCTCCCATGGAATTCAAAATATCGATGTACAGCGGGGTTTCCATGCATCTGATCTTCAGACCTTTCATATCTGCCACACTGTTGATGGGCCGCTTATTATTGCTGATATTCTTCGCTCCGTCATACTCAAAGCCTAAGCCTACGAACCCGTAGTCCCCCATCCAGGAACAGTACAGATCGCCCAGCTCTCCCGTGACCGCCTTGGTCATGGAATCATAGTCCTCGAACAGGTAAGGCAAATCCAGCAAGTTGAACCTCTCGTCATAGCTGCCCAGCACTCCGCAGGCCATGGCCGACATCTCCACCGTGCCCACCTGCATTCCTTCCAGGTAGTCCTTGTCATCTCCCAGCTGTCCGTTGGGATAGACTTGGACATCGATTCTGCCGTCGGATTTCTCCTCTACGTATTTTTCAAAGTTCCGAAACGCGATATTGATGGATCGCTCCTCGCTGTCGCCGTCGGCACACTTCAATACGAACTCGGCGCCGCTCGCGGCCCCGTCTTCTTTCTGGCTCTCGCCCTTGTCTCCTCCGCTGCCGCAGGCGGTAAATCCACTCAAGCATAATAAGACCGTCAAGCCCACTGCCATTAACTTTTTCATATTTTCCTCCTCCACTTTCTCATCCGCTCATCCGTTAATTCTTCGGTCGTCAATTGGAACGCTTGCCGTACGGCGGCCTCCCTTTCTTGCGCTTCTTTCGGGTGACCTTGGTATGTTCCAGATACCCGCTCACCCAGTCGGAGAGATGCTCCTTCGTCTCGTTGTCCATCTTTTCAATGGCGGGAATCACCTCTTTCAACTCGCTCTTGATCTTGTGTGTCTGCATCCTTTCACCATCTCCCTTCGTGTCTTTGGGACCATACTATTCCGCAAAGACACAATTGTCAAGAATATTTTGTTGACATCGCCACTTTTTCTTGTTATCATTTTACTATTAAGGAAGGCAAGTGATATCACATGATAAAAGACAGGGTAAAAGAACTAAGAGATCTCTACGGACTGACACAGGAAGAATTCTCAAAAAGATTGGGCGTTGCCAGAAACAGCATCGCCAGCTATGAAATCGGCAGGCGCGAGCCCACAAACGCCATGATCTCGCTCATCTGCCGCGAGTTTATGGTCTCCGAAAAGTGGCTTCGCAACGGCGAAGGTCCCATGTTTCCGCCGCGAGCGCAAGAGGATGAATTGACCGAAGAGCTGAAAGGTTTTTTAAGAGAGCACGATCCGATCATGAATGAGCTTCTATTGATGCTCATGCAGGGCATGCGAAAAATGACTGTGGAAGAATGGGCTCCCATTAAAGCCCACATCAAGAAGCTGTCCGCATTGATCGACGAGGAGAGCGATTGACGGAAGGAATCCGCGTGCGGCCGAAGTCTCCGGGACTGGCAGAATCAATCTGCCCTGCGCTCCGACACATGGCTCCTTCGACACTGCTTCCTACCTGCAAATTAGATACCTTTTCGGATTTCAGGAAACGTTCAATCATCGAATTCTCTTCGGATTGTCAGGCGGTGGGGTTGTTAAGCGGTTGGCACCGCGGGGGCTTTGAGGGTTTTTGAGAGGATTGAGAGCTTTGAGGGC
>CAUHLX010000355.1 GCA_959606705.1 uncultured Bacillota bacterium
GGAACTGGTCCGTAACCTTCTTGAGTGCCTCAAGTATAACAATTTTTTCTGAAAAAGTCAAGTCTTTTTTCTAAATATTTACATTTTATCGAACTATATTTTGCCTTCGTGTTCGTTATACGATCTCCACATTTTTAATTAGAAAAGACATCGTCCCATCATCATTTAGAATAATCTCAAATTTATCCTTGCGCTCGAAAAATCCTACCGGAAGCTTTACCTCCACCCCATCTTCCGTTACCAGCTTATGCTTCTGATGAATGGCCTTTTCCAAGGTGGGGGTCAATTCCACTTGATCCTCATCCACCCCTCGGCTGCGCACCTCACTGATGAATTCTTCCTTCATCGTATCGATTCCGCGAGACAACTGACGACCCATATAATCCAGATCCAGCTCTCCATCGTCACGGTAGGCTTTGTAAATCACACTGACCGCTTCCATTTCGGGCTGTGGATCCCCCGGATAGTATTTCTCCGCAACCTTCTTGGCCGCCGTCTTGATGGCCTTCAGTTTTTCCTTCGGAGACTGCTCCACGGGAATTCTCAGAATGTGCATGGAAATATATTTTTCCCGCACCCCGTCGATCTCATAGCGTTTTTCTTTCACCAGCACGGTATTTTGGCTGAAGTTGAAGATCAAAAACTCGTCCGCCTTTTGAGATTCTCCCGGCAGAACGGTAGACTGGCATACGATGCTGTTGATCGTTTTCTCCCCGCCGCTGACATGATGGATATATCCCTTGCGATAGTTCATCTTCAAAACGGCCAGACAGACGTCCGAACCGTCCAGGTAATCCACGAACAGCAGATCTGCGGAAGGAATATCGTAATTGTTGACCAAGTTGTAGAACAAGGTCGATAAGCTTCGGCTCATGGGTACGAACCGTTCGGACGGCTGCCTCATATTGTCCTGCCCGAATTCCTTGATTTCATCCAGAGCTTCGCTGTTGTACTTTTCCAATTCGAGCTTTCTGCTCTCATCATCCCCCAGGGCCCGTTCAATATGCTTTTCCAGATACTCCTCCAGATTGAAAATGTTTAGTTCATGATCCGACAGGATCGCCTGTCCCGAATCCCGATCTAAAATATGCAGAATCGCTCGTCTCACGTGAATCGTTTCACTCATTGTCTTTTGTCCTTTCCTTATTTCATCCCGTTCAGCATATCACAAAATAGGAAAGAAAAAAAGCACGGCTCCTTTCAAAAATTCCGCACAGGTCATGCACAACCACGCCTTGTGAAACATCGCAATCCGCCGTGCCTCCTCGCCGTCTGTCGATCCACCGGCCCGCCCCCTGCTCCGGGCGCTCCGAAATTTCTTTCTCAAGACACCGTAGACAAAGGCTCTTCCGCAGTTAGATGCCGTATTCCATTTCACACCTCCCGCTACAGTTAGAAGGGTACCGTTGACGCAGCGTCAAAGTCAAGAAAAAGATCAGGAAAGGTTCAACCGATTTTGTAAATATATGAAATCATCCTGCGTATCTTCATTCTCCCATTTGAGCTTTGCCTCGGTATAAAGCTCCCGAGCATGTTCCGGTTCCCCCTTGGCAATCTGTTCGAAGATATTTAGAATGGCGATTACCCCACTCGTTTGAGGATGATCCGCATATTTTAATAGGATCGGACGATTCTCCTCCATGATTTGCAGCATCTGGTCCTGTTCTCCCAGGTAAAAGCAGACGTAGGCCAGATCTCCGGCGTAAATCGCTCGATTGATCCCATGAAGCTTGCGGGTGTTCACTTCCAACAGCTTCTCCTTAGCGGTTTGATAGCACCCTTTTTTGCAATACGCCAAAAAAATGTTGACTTGCAGTACAATTCGCAGCAGATTATCTCTCCGATTTATTAAAAGCTTCTCATTCTCCAGGATATACCGGTCCGGATTCTCTCGCAGCATCGGCTTCAGTCCCGTCAGTCTTCCGGTGAATTCTTTGAACCATAAAATGCTCCACGTAAAGACGAATCCCGTGAGAGCCAGAGTCATCGCACCAAACAGTAGAAGGCTCGCTCTGTTCGAAAGATCAAATTTCGATTTCGCGGCACCCAATCCCAGACCCAGAATCACTACGATACACCAAAAAATAATTCCGATTTTCTTCCGATTCTTCTCTATCATATTGCTTCGATCCTTTCGATTTTTTTCGAATGTGATGCTATAAACTTTCGATCACCTCTCGGATCGTATCTAAAAAAGCTTCCTCACCCCAGGTATTTACTTTAAAGAAGACAGCTTGACTGCCGCCTGCGGTAATCGCGCTCAGAAAATATAGGCCGTCGCTTCCCGCCAGAGACAGCGTCAAGCTTACTCGATTTCCGCCCATCATGCTATACCGCTCGTACACTCGAACCGCAAAATCAACGCCGCCTTCATGATATTCACTCCCATCCTCAAAAGATGCCGAAGCGCTTCCGTTCAGGATTGCCTCATGCAGCGTATTTAAAATCTCGGTGAACCTTCCCTTCACTTGCTTTTCAAACTTTGCCATAGTTCTTCTCCCCTTCTTTATTTGATACAACTATACCATATCTCCGTATCATTTGGACAGAAAAAACGCCCCGATTCCATGACGGCAAGGGCGTTTTCTTTGCAAGCATTACTCTCGTTCCCGGATCACCACATGCACCGCAGTTCCTGGCTGTTTGCCGATTCTGTCTCGAATCTCCTTGCGGATGCCAATGATGTGATTCGGCGTTCCCATGCGCACCAGGCTTCCATCATAGGACACACCGTCAAAGGTCGCTCGTACCTTCACACGCCCTTTGCCAAATTCAGCCCTCACATCATAGGGAAAATCTACATAGGCACCGTCGATCCCCGGCACCTTGCGGATGATCGCATCAAATTCATAGGTTTTTTTGTGGTTCATGCTTCGGTCCCCCCACTGATCATCATATCTCTCAATCATCGACATGATTTCCGGTAAATATTACATTAAAACCGGTCGATTCACTGCTTCGTAAAATTCGTAATCGTTGGCCGCAGGCCTTCAAACTGACAGTCCTCCTACTTTTTAAGCAGCTTGTCCGCATACCGCTTATTAATGATCATCACCCGAATCATATCCTCCGTAACGTCCAGTCCGTCCTCCCCTCCGGCCAGCGCACCGCTGTCCACCAGCTCCTGCGCTTCTTTTTGGAGTGCCTCTGGCA
>CAUHLX010000356.1 GCA_959606705.1 uncultured Bacillota bacterium
GAAACACCACCATCCCCACCAAGAAGAGTCAGATCTTCTCCACGGCGGCGGACAATCAGACCGCGGTGGACATTCACGTAATGCAGGGCGAACGGGAAATGGCGGCCGGAAATATTACGCTGGGACGCTTCCAGCTGACGGGCATTCCCCCTGCGCCCCGCGGAGTACCGCAGATCGAAGTGACCTTCGATATCGACGCCAACGGCATCGTTAATGTAAGCGCCAAGGATCTGGGTACCGGAAAATCTCAGAATATTACCATTACCTCCTCCACCAAGCTGTCTGATGATGAAATCAAACAGAAGGTCGCGGAAGCGGAAAAATTCGCGGAAGAGGACAAGAAACGGAAAGAAGAAATCGAGATCAAGAACCGTGCGGAAACGCTCATCTATGAGACGGAGAAATCCTTGAAGGAGTTGGAGGCAAACCTCAGCGACGAGGAAAAGGGCAAGATCAACGGTGCCAAGGACGCGCTGCAAAGCGCTTTGAACGCCGGAAACATCGAGGAGATCAAGACCAAGACCGACGAGCTGACCGAACAGTTCCACACGATTTCCGAGAAGCTGTACCAGCAGGCGCAGGCCGCTCAAGGCGGAGCGGCAGGGGGAGCCGGATTCGATCCCAGTGGCATGGGCAACATGGGCGGAGCGGCGGGAGCCGGTCCGGGAGCCGCTCAGGACGGAGCGGCCGGCCAGAGCGCGCCCGGCGGAGACAACGTGGTGGACGCGGATTTCACCGTGGTGGATGAAGACGAAAAGAAATAAGACTGTTTGTAAAAACGGAACTTTACGGCACTCCTCTTGACGAGGGGTGCCTATCCCGTTAAAATATAGAGGCTGTTGTGTTTCAGTGAATTGTTTTCATAAAACGTTAATATAAAATAAGGTGGGGTTACTATGGCAGACCAAAAGCGAGATTACTACGAGGTCCTTGGCCTGAAAAAGGGCGCGTCCGAGAGCGAAATCAAGTCAGCCTTCCGCAAAAAGGCGATGCAGTATCATCCGGACCGCAATCCGGGGGACAAGGAAGCGGAAGAGAATTTTAAAGAAGTAAACGAAGCGTACAGCGTGCTGTCCGACCCACAGAAGAAGGATCGGTACGACCGCTTTGGCCATGCTGGGGTAGATCCCAACGCGGGCTTTGGCGGAGGCGGCGGAGCAGGCTTCGGTGGTGGGTTCGGCGGAGGCTTCGAGGACATTTTCGGAGACTTGTTCGGCGGGATGTTCGGCGGAGGCGGAGGGGGATTTTCCTCTCAAAGCAGACGAAACGGACCGCGCAAGGGTCAGGATTTGCAGAAGTCCATGAACATTACTTTTGAAGAAGCGGCCTTCGGCTGCAAGAAGGAAATCCGGCTGACTAAGAATGTCACCTGTGAGGACTGCGGCGGCAGCGGAGCGGCAAAAGGAACTTCCAAGGTAACCTGCCCCCAATGCGGCGGCAGCGGAGAGGTTCGCACCGCACAGAAAACACCCTTCGGACAGTTTGTCAACGTGCAGCCTTGCTCCAAATGCAGTGGTTCCGGGCAGATCAACGAGCATCCCTGTCCCACCTGCGGCGGTTCGGGAAAACAGAGAAAGACCGTGACCATTTCCGTGGATATTCCCGCGGGTGTGGACAACGATTCGGTGATAACGGTCAAAGGACAGGGCGAGCCGGGAAGCAACGGCGGTCCCGCCGGCAACCTGTATCTGGTGCTGTCCGTTACGCCTCACAAGCTCTTTAAACGGCAGGGGGCGGATCTTTGGCTGGATATGCCCATTTCCTTCGCTCAAGCGGCTCTGGGGGACAATCTGGTGGTTCCTACGCTGTCAGAGAAGGTTTCCTACAAGATCCCGGCGGGAACTCAGCCGGAAACCGTGTTCCGCTTGAAGGGAAAAGGGGTCAAGAGCTTAAAGACCGGAAAGATGGGAGATCTATATGTGAAGGTGACTCTGGAGGTGCCCACCAAGCTCAACTCGGAGCAGAAAAAGCTCATTAAGGAATTGGGTGAAAAGATGGGGACGGAAGCCCACCAGAAAAAGAAAACCTTCGCGGAGTCTATGAAGGAGCTGTTCAGTTGAAATATCTGGAGATTTCGATCAAAATAGAGCAATCGCAAATCGACCCGCTTACCTGTATCCTGGAGGATATGGGGATTGCGGGTTTTGTCGTGGAGGACCCCGAGGATGTGGAGGAACTGCTTCGAAAGGAGCATGACTACGACTGGGATTACGTGGATGACAGCGTGCTGGCCCAGAGGGACCGGGAGGCGGGAATCACCCTCTATCTGGAGGACGATTCGACGGCAGAGCAAAAGCGAAACGACATCCGTAAGCGGGTGAAGGCTGAAATTCCCTCCGCGCGGTTTGAGACCCGAACGGTGTGTGATGATGATTGGAAGGACAAGTGGAAGGAATACTTCAAGCCGGCCAGAATCACCCGGAGGGTGGTGATCAAGCCCAGCTGGGAGGATTACGTAAAGGAGACGCCGGAGGAGCTGGTGATTGAACTGGATCCGGGAATGGCTTTCGGCACCGGAACGCATCCCACCACGACTCTGTGCGTGAGGCTGATGGAAAAATACCTGGAGGCGGGTAAGGATTCCGTTTTGGATGTGGGCTGCGGTTCGGGGATTCTTTCCATTGCCGCGGCGAAGCTGGGAGCCCATGAGATCCTGGGCGTGGACATCGATCCCGTTGCGGTGGAGGTCTCTCTGGAAAATGTGAAACGCAATGGTCTAACCTCGCAAATTGAGATTCGAGAAGGGGATCTGACCAAGGGTCTCTCCGTGAAAGCGGATCTGGTCGTCGCCAACCTGATGGCGGATCTGGTGATGCTGCTGTCCCGGGATGTGGCCAAGCATTTGAAAGGGAAAGGAATCTATATTTCCTCCGGTATTCTGGTGGAGAAGAAAGAGTTGGTCGCCCGGGCGGTGCGGGACTGCGGTTTTGAAATCCTGGAGATTCCGGAGGAAGGGGAATGGTGCGCCATTGCCGCCAGACTTCCCGGGGGTGAACGGAGCGGAGAAATTCCGCAGCAGAGGGAGAAGGACGGATGACACGGGTTTTCGTAGACAGCTCCGCGATTTCGGGAGGGAAGATCGTCATCACCGATCCTTCCGATCTCCGGCACCTGACCAAAGTGCTGCGGCTGGATTGCGGCGCGTTTCT
>CAUHLX010000357.1 GCA_959606705.1 uncultured Bacillota bacterium
CTCCTCCGTGGTCACGTAATGGGACGCCGGGAAGATGGAAACGTGGTTGCGCAGACCCACGATCTCGCCGGTCACCGGATTGATCTCTTTAATTACTTCGATCTCATCTCCGAACAGCTCCACCCGAACCGCGTGTTCCGCCCCGGCGGGAAAGATGTCCACCACATCGCCGCGGACCCGGAACGTGCCTCGAGTAAAACCCAGGTCATTGCGGGTATACTGGATTTCCACCAGCTTTCGCAGGATGTCGTTGCGATTTTTTTCCATGCCGGGCCGCAGGGACAGCACTTGATTTTCGTAGTCCACCGGGCTGCCCAGACCGTAGATGCAGGATACGCTGGCTACGATGATGACGTCGTTTCGCTCCGCCAGCGCCGCAGTGGCCGAATGCCGCAGCTTTTCGATCTCATCGTTGATATCCGAATCTTTTTCGATATAGGTATCCGTCGAAGGAACGTAAGCCTCCGGCTGATAGTAGTCGTAATAGGAGACGAAGTATTCCACCGCGTTTTCGGGAAAAAATTCCTTAAACTCGCCGTGGAGCTGAGCCGCCAGAGTCTTGTTGTGGGAAATGATCAGCGTGGGCTTCTGAACCTGCTGAATCACATTGGCAACCGTAAAGGTTTTGCCGGAACCCGTGACGCCCAGAAGAGTCTGGTGCTTTTCTCCTGAATTCACTCCCTTGACCAGCTGTTCGATCGCCCGCGGCTGATCTCCGGTTGGTCGATAATCCGAGTGTAGTTTAAACTCCATAATCTGTTTTCCTCCGCAGTTGTCGAAGTGAAAATTGACCGATCGAACAGAATCTTTCCTATCAAGTCCGGACGAACATCAAGATTTTCAGCTTGACAAAATTTGTTATTTTCTTCCTTTTGGTATGACATTCACTTGATAATAACCGTTTTTGGGTGAACCAATCCTCGTAATCTTACCTATTTCTTTTAACTTTTTAATATTTACTTCTATTTTTCTAGTTGAAATCCCCACATAATCTGCTAATTGCCTCGCAGTGATATGAGGATTTTCAGTAATGTGTTTTATTATTTTCAGTTGGTTTTCACTAAAGTCCCATTCTCCGACCTCTTCTCCGACCTTTTCTCCGACCTTTTCTCTTATGCCATAAGAGTACTCATCATTCAGTGGTACGATAATTCGAAAAATGTCTCCTTCAATCATTGTTGGCTCTTGTCCGGAATAGTATTTGCTATATTTGAACAGATTACGAACACCGGAACCAAGCTGATCAGAAAAACCAATATTGCGAAAAAATGCTGCGATAATAGGATTTTTCGGATTTGGCTCAAAGTTTGTGGGAGTAACTATACCGTATCTCGCAGCACGATTCGCATTCTCCACATACATCTGATTCATTTCGATCACGAATTTTGCAATATATGAACTGGTCATTTCACGATGAATCAATGTGTTTACAAGCATTTCTCTAGAGATAGTATTCCTAAGACTTTTCCGTTCCGTACCCTCTAAAAAAAACTTATCCCACAAATGTTTTTCTGCAAACTCCATCAGTAAATCAAAACTCTCAACTAAATTCGTCTGCACAATCAATCGATCATCATACCGGTCGATATTAACCTTACGTAATATAGCATCGGTTCGATAAGCCGGACATACATCCAAAATCACTTTATCCCTGCCTAACAGCATAACTGCCGCAAGGTTAAATCCCTTTTGCCCCGTACTCTTGTCCTCACCGTACAGACCCGCACTCATAAGAATTTCTTCATCACTCATTGCCTGCCAAGGATGTTTTCCTCCCGCGTTGTTGATTGCTAATTTTCGAATCCGTGGCATTAAGTCTAAACGAAGGTCATCTAATGTCACATAAGGGTAAACCTTCTTCTCCGTATAAATACTTTGCTTCCTAATATACATAGATGCGATATGGCTAGTAGCTGTTACCTTTATATCAGCGTCATCCACCCGATCATAAATCACCTTTTTGAAACGATGCACCTCGGCACTGGGAGGAACGTGAATATGAATGATCGTCTTACCCTCATACGTCATAATTTCAGGTACTAAATAAGTCGTAGGCGAAAACATCGCCGGATTGCTGACAATACTGATAAAATTCTTTATCATATCAGAAGTGGCATTGGACGATATTCCTCTGACATTTCCATCATCCTCTACGCCAAGAAAAATATCGCCGCCAAAACGGTTCAAAAAAGAGCACACAGTTTCATAAGTATCATTTTCAATGCCGTCTCCTGCGCGTTTAAATTCGACCGCAATCGTTTCTCCTATTGATAGAATGGCGGAAAACTCTTTCTGTTCCATTAAGACCACCTCGTCTTTACCGATTTCCTTGTTATTGTACCCCACTATCATACCATCAAACGACGGTGCGATCAAGAACATATGTTTATTTTTTGGTTCCCCTCGATTCTCTTGCATTCACGCTTTCCTTTGCGTATAATTTCCGTAGAAATGCAATTACTAACTACATGAGAAAAGGTGCCTATAAAATGATGAATACCATAACCGCGGTGGGCTTGTCCGCCGTACTGACCATGATCAATCTCACCGGCGCTCCGGCGCAGCCCCCTGACGAAAACGGCCTGCCCGTCGAGGATTCGTCCCCGCAAGCCGTGATCGAGCAAGTCGCCGTCGGAAATTCCTCGGCGGAGGACGCTCTGGCGGCCGCCGCCTCCGGCAGCTACTGGGTGGAGCCGGGCAACGGAATCAACAAGTTCGTCAACGCGGCTCAGGGTTATCTCCTCCAAATTCCCGCGGACATGCAGGTCAAGGACATGACCTTTTCCAGTGTGCGCTCCGTCTTGGCGGATTCCCATCGGCAGCTGGAGATCTACCGCCAGCCCACCTCCTCCGTATCCGCCGCTTCCTATTTGAATTACTCTTATAAGGGATTGGCCAATCCTGTGGACCACACGATGGAATATCAGAAGACATCCACCGTGAACGGGAAAAAAACCACCGTTCGCCAATGGACCCGGCCTAAGCTGGCAAGGGTGGAAAACGACCGGAACTACTATGCGTCCGTAGACGTGGTCAGCGGAGGTTATGTTTATAACTTCTTCTTTACTTCCGACCTGCCCTTCTGGCAGTGCGGCGGCTACATGGATATCGTAAGCAGCTTCCGGACCTTTGCGCCCACCGCCGCA
>CAUHLX010000358.1 GCA_959606705.1 uncultured Bacillota bacterium
GACGGGGCACGTTCCAGCCGAACAGCTTCTCTTTCCGGGTTACTGTTCGGGGACAGGTGCACCCCAAACAGGCTCCGCGGTAGATTTATGAACAAAGGCTCCGTTCTCCACGGCCTTTATTGCCACTGTCTTGATGGGATCCCCGGTGCTGTCGATGGTGATTGACCCGGTAGCTCCCTGAAATTCCTTCGTCTTGTAAATGCACTTCATCACTGCTTCACCGTTTTGGGCGGTCTGAGCCCGATCGATGGCGTCGATGGCCAACAGATAGGCGTCAAAGCCCAGCGCCGCTTCTCCCGACGGTTCCGTGTCACTGCCGTATTTTTTCGCATACGCTTGCATAAACTCTTCGGTGCGCTGAGAAAGGTTGCTCTCCGTTACAAATAAGGAGGTAAAGGCAATTCCTTTCGCAGTTTCCTCCATATCCTTGAGAAAAGTCTCCGTCTCCCAGGCATCCGTTCCCAGAAAAAAGGTGGAAATCCCCATTTTCCCGGCCTGCTTGATGATCTCCGCACAGTCCTTATCCCCTCCGGGCAGGTAGACCAGCGGCGAATTGCTCTTGCGGATCGCTTCCAGCTGTTTGCTAAAGTCCTTCGCTCCCTCTTTGTACTCCAAGACAGCGGTTACGGCATTTTCATCCCCGGTCAGAGAAGCCAGCTTATCCGAGAACATCTGTCCCAGCTCGGTGGAATAATCATCCTCCGCCTGCTTCAACACCACCGCGGATCGATAGCCCAGATCATCGAACGCGTATTTCGCCGCCGCCACTCCCTGGAACGAATCCACGAAGCAGACCCGGGCGTAATACTCGCAGCTGCTGGTAATCAGCGGATTGGTACAGGTGATGGCGATGGCCGGAATCCTGGCCTTTGCGAACAGATCTCCCCCTGCGAGACTCAAGGTGTTGCCATAGCTCCCCAAAACCACCGAAACCTTTTTGTCCACCAGCTCCTTGGCCGCCGCCTCGGCGCCGGTAAGGTCCGATTGATTGTCCGCGTAAACCAATTCCACCTTTTTTCCCAGCACTTCGGGGTAAAGCTCGTGAGCCAGCTCGATCCCTTGTACCTCCAGCTCCCCGTTTTCCTTGCTGCTTCCGGACAGCGGCTCGAACACTCCGATCCGCACCACGGCGTCGGTATCCTCCTGAGATAAACTCTCCTTAAATTCGTTAAAGGTGGAACAGCCGGTCAGAAGCACCGCGGCCGCCGTAAAAACCGCCGCGGCTCGCGACAGGTTCTTGATACCCCTTTTTAAGGAGACTACTCGTTTATTCTTCTCTTTTTTCTCTTTTATCATATGTACTTTCTTCAATCCTTTGCTCCGTTTTTCAGACTGTCTTCTTATTATATCAATTTTCCGCACAATGTAAAGCCGGAAGCCGCGCTGACGGCTTCCGGTCTATTATCCGAGTCCTTGAATCGGGCTTTCACGGATTGAATCGAGCCAATGGGAAGGTACTAATCCCGGTTGATGGGCATGGCCATGCAGCGGGGGCCGCCCCGTCCTCTGGACATCTCCGAGCTGGGAATGCTCAAAACCTTGATCCCGTAATTGGACATAATCTCATTGGTAATGTAGTTGCGGTCATAGGAGATGATCACTCCCGGCGCTACGGCCAGCAGGTTGGCTCCGTCACTCCACTGTTCTCTCTGAGACGCCATGCTGTCCGTGCCGCCGCAGCGGATCATCTGAACCACCGGCAGCTTCAATTCCAGCTTCAGCAAATTGGTTAAGGTATCGGTGACGCTGGAATATTTCAGCTCGCCGCCCTTGCCCGCGGTAATTTCATACAGTCTCAACGGTCCCTCCACCTCGGGATGGATGCTGAACTTGTCGTAATCCAACATGGCAAATACCGTGTCCAGATGCATGAATGCCCGGCACTTGGGAATGTCGAACACGATAATTTTCTTGAAGCCTTCCTGGGTGAGCAGACGGCCGGCCACCGCGTCGATCGCCTCGCAGGTCGTTCGTTCCGACAGACCGATGGCCACAATTTCATTGGAAAGGACCAGGATGTCTCCGCCCTCGATGCAGTCCGCTTCCTCCCGATCGTACCAATGAGGCGTCCCCGCCGGGAACAGGTCCCCATCGTAGTCCGCCATGTATTTCAGCAGCAACGTCTCCCGGCTGCGAGCCACGGTACTCATGCGATTGATGCACAGCCCCTTGCCGATGCAAGCGCCCGGATCTCTGGTAAAATAAAGATTGGGCATCGGATCCGTGTAATAAGGATATTCCAGCATGGAAATTGCCGCCAGCGAATTGGGGGCTTTTACATCCAGCTGGGATTTTTTAATTCCGGCGATCACCGTTTCCACCAGCTCTTTTGCATTCAGCTTTTTCAGGTAGTCCTCGATTGCCTCCTGGGCAAAGGGGGATAAAATATTGCTCTCCGCAATGAATTCCTTGATGAACTGCTCGCGAACCTTCCGGTCCGATAAGGCCTTGGCCGCTTCGTCCACAAAGTAAACCACCTCTACGCCGTTATCGGAAAGCACCTCCGCAAACCGGTCGTGCTCCGCCTGTGCGCCTTTTAAATAGGGAATGTCGTCAAACAGCAGCCGCTCGAAGTTGTCGGGTACCAGTCCTTCCACCTCGCGGTCCAGTCTGTGAAGCAACACCTTGTTCAGTTTTCCGATCTCGGAATAAACGTTGACTCCCCGCTTCATCCGTTTCACGCTCCTCTCATCTCTCCCCGTAATTTCGGGGTCTCCTAACAATCTTTACAATTTGTCTCTCCATTATACATGCGATGCATAAATGCTTAATTTGAGCGTACCACACCCGCTCACCGGGAACAAGGGAAAAAGAAAATTAAAAAAAGAAAATTTCTTTTGTTTGGAGCAGGAAAACTGTGGTATTAATTAATTGTCGATGCGAAAGGCCGGTGGAAGCCGCCGGACGCGTCTTTATGAAAACGAAATGGAAGCCCGTGTTCCGCCAAGGACAGCGGGTCAATGAAAAAGAAAAATTCAAGGAGGACATGACAATGAAAAAGTGGATCTGTACCGTATGCGGATATGTTTACGAAGGCGAGCAGCCCCCCGCGCAGTGCCCGCAGTGCAAAGTGCCGGCTGAAAAGTTCAAGGCGATGGACGAGGGCAAGAAGGAATGGGCCGATCAGCATGTGGTCGG
>CAUHLX010000359.1 GCA_959606705.1 uncultured Bacillota bacterium
CCCATCGCCTACCATTTTATGAAGCCGCACCAAAAGGAACGAATCGTGGCATTTCTCCATCCGGAGGACCTTTCCATCCAAGCCAACTATCAAGTTTGGCAATCCAAAATCGCCATCGGCTCAGGCGGCGTATTTGGAAAGGGCCTGTTTCACGGAACACAGAAGGAGTTAAAATTTCTGCCGGTTCAGAGCTCTGACTTCATCTTCGCGGTGATCGTGGAGGAACTGGGTCTGATCGGAGGCGCTATCATCATCGGCCTCTACTCCGTTTTTCTGTATCGAATCATGCGGATCGCCAACAATGCCAAGGATCTCTACGGCGCCTTGATCGTAGTGGGGATCTTCGCCATGTTCGGCTTTCAGATCTTTGAAAACATCGGCATGACAATGGGCATGATGCCCGTAACCGGCATCACTCTCCCCTTTATCAGTTATGGGGGCAGCTCGGTCATTACCAACATGATCGCGCTGGGTCTGGTGCTCAACGTAGGCATGCGCAGCAAGGTGATCAATTTCTAGGCATTCTGACTGTTCCGGTGCTCGACGATTTGACAATTCGGCGATTCGACGATTCGGCGATTTGACGATTCGGCGACTCTTATCTTTCTGTTTGGCCTTTTTCCGAATTAGGTTAATTCCGGCGGTCAAATCAGCCATTTCGGGGGATCGACAGAGCAAGGTTATCTTATTCGAAGTAAAAAAATGTGGAAAGGTTAGGAATTGCACTCATTCCTAACCTTTTTCGTGAAAATAGTTGATATAAGTTAATCGGAGCTCATATGAGCTCCGATTTTACCATTTATTTGGATATTCTTAACCTTTCTTGTACTATTTGCTCAAATAAGATAAATCGAAGTTGATTAATCCGATTCAACGAAGTACAGTTTGATAATCTTTCGAAGCTTTCTCGCATCAATCCCTCCCTCCGGGGTGTCATACGTCGTAATTAAATGATCCCACGGCGTAATTCCGCTTGACCGATATAACTTGAGCTTTCGGTCCATTGCGTCCAAATAATCCTCACTATTTGTAAGCCCAAAATGTTCCCAGTAAAAATATTCATTCTCATCCGGGCCCGGAATCTTAAAATCCGGATATATGATTTTCCCGTTCATCTTCAATTTCGCTTCATATTGAAAAGGGACACCAGCCTCATCCAACAGATCCGCAATGATTGCTTCGGATTTCGAGCGGACCCGCAAGCCGCTTCCCGTAATATGAATTAACTTTTCCGCTCTAAATGGATTGCCGGAATCTCTGTCCACATCATCGTTTTGATCCGAAATGCGGTGCTCGTCCAGTGTCACTCTTCTCTCCTGCCACTCGGGGAACTCCAGCTTTACTCGACGATATACTTCCGGAAGTCCTGCCTCGATCTCCGTGGGATCAAACTCCGTAAACCGTAATAAAAACCGTTCCATCAACTTAATATCACGATCTAATACACTTAAACTTTTTAGCAGAAATCTTTTTCGTTTCAATACCTCAAGCTTCTCCCTGGCGTTCTTGCCATTAATCACCCGCTCCACTTGTCGAACCCCGTTCTCTGTGGCAATGCACTCCTGAAGGTAGAAATAATAGTGATTACCCACCATTCTGCCATTCAAATTTCCAGTGGGCATCCCCTTCACTTCTTCAAGATATCGATCTCGAACACCTCTATAATACTCACATTCCTCTTCCAATCTACTTTTTGCCTTGAACATATAACCGTACCAACTCTCTCCTCATGATAGATTCATACTAATCCTTTTGATTGTAAAATTCAAGTATTTCATTATAATTATTTGTAAATAAATTATATAAATACAATTACATAAAAAGACGCATTGACCAAATTTACTGACAGTCACTATTGAGTTTTGGTCCCGGCAGGATCTCCTGCCGTCAGCGGGCGCCTGTTTCGGTGGGTGCCTGTTTCGGTGGGCAACCGTTACGGTGGGCAACCAGGTATTCGACGATTCTTATCTTTCTGTTCGGCCTTTTTCCGAATTAGGTTAATTCCGGCGGTCAAATCAGCCATTTCGGGAGATCAACGGAGCGATATTATCTTATCCGAAGTAAAAAAATGTAAAAAGGTTAGGAATTGCACTCATTCCTAACCTTTTTCGTGAAAAATAGTTGATATAAGTTAATCGGAGCTCATATAAGCTCCGATTTTACCATTTATTTGGATATTCTTAACCTTTTTCAAAAAATCAGATCCGAAAAAGATAACTTCGCTGATTCGAACGTCGAATTTGCATTTGGTGCTGCATTTCATACGGCGCCGGTCGACAGACCGAACAGCCGGGCCTCGCCCCGAATCGGCGTGCGCTGCCTCTTAGAGTCCATGCTCCGCACAAAACGCACGATAGTCTTTTAGATTTTCGGACAGCAGTGCGGGGGTATCTAGTCCGTAAGGACAGCGTGATTTGCAGGCGTCGCAGTGCTGGCAGTTTTCAATCCGACTCATTTTTTCCCGTTCCTCCTCCGTGGTATAAGTCTGATAGGGTGCGCGCCGCAGCATCAAGCTCATGCGGGCCGCCAAGGGAATATCGATCTCCGCGGGACAGGGCAGACAATAACCGCAGCCATGGCAGAAGTTTCCGGCCAGCTCTTCCCGCTCCTTCGCGATCCGCGCCTTCATTTCATCATCGTAGCGAGGCGGATTCTCTTCCATTTCCATAAACTCCATCAACTCGCATTCTCTCTGGATTCCCCAAATGGGTACCACAAAAGGATACTGCTTGATGAACGTAAAGGTAGTGGATGCGTCCTGAATCAGACCTCCCGCCATCCCTTTCATGGCAATAAAGCCCATGTCCCGTTCATGTGCCAGCTGTGCCAACGCCACTTCCTCCTCCGTAGCCAGCGAGGAAAAGGGGTATTGCAGCGTGTCATACAGGTCCGACAGAACCGCGTTCCTTGCCCGTTCCACACTGTGATTGGTAATTCCGATAAAACGAATCCAGCCTTTTTCCCGGGCTTCGACCAATCCGGCGTAACTGCTGTCCGGGTCCTGAGGATCCGGCAGAGTCGACGGGTTGTGCAGCTGAAGAATATCGATGTAATCGGTTTTCATCCGCTTCAGAGAAAGCTCAATGTGTTCCAGTACCGTTTTCTTATCCGTTCCGCCGCTTTTCGTGA
>CAUHLX010000360.1 GCA_959606705.1 uncultured Bacillota bacterium
ATCCCCTGGCGTCCGGCTTTTTTCGAAACGTCGATGAAATGGAGCATCAGCTGTTCCGCAAGGCCCTGGCGCTGCTGATCGGGACGGACTGCCAGGCCGAAGACCATCTGATTGGGACCGTTCGGCTGGTGGAGACCGGCGTCGTCAAACATCTCATCGCAGATCACTTCCCGGTCTGTGGCCATTCCATTGATCAGCCCCACCAGCTCGCCGTCCTTTTCCGCTACGAAAAAGCATTCCGGAAAGGCGGCGATCCTCTTTTCCATGGAATCGCGGCTGGCGGCCTCGGCTTCCGGGAAGCAGGCGCTTTCCACCGCGAAGGCGGCATCCAGATCTTCGGGCTTGACTTGTCTGATTGTGATATTCATCGGTTTGTTTCCTCCCTTTTCTTGCGATTGTTTCAATTGGTATCTCTATCCTACAACCTTTTGACCGTCAGTTCAATGGCGATTGTATTTCAGGGTCTAAAATGATATACTAATACAATCAATCAAAAAAACGAACGGCGTGAAACTGCCCAACGGGAGAATACGACCGAGAAGGAGAACGGGAATGAAAGCAAAGAAGATAGTCGCGCTGGCGTTGGTGAGCGCGTTGGTTTTAGGGCTGACGGCCTGCGGCGGTTCCGACGAGGAGCAGGACTCCTCCGCCAAGCGTGATCCCAAGACCAAGCTGGTGCAGGTGGGAGAACGGGAGCCCATCACACAGGAACAGCTGGATCAGTATCTGGCTTTGAACGCCTTAAACCAGAATATTGATATTTCCCAGGTGGACGAATCGACGAAAGAGCGGCTGGCGGCGGCGATGCTGGACGACATGGTGGCTTTGGAGCTGATGCAGCAGTCCTATGAGGACGAAGGCACGAAGATCCTGCCCGATGACTATGACGCGCAGCTGAAAACCTTCCTGGACGAGACGAAGAACAGCACCGAGGCGGCGGCTTTTATCAAGGCCAACGACATTTCCGAAGAAGGCTTGACGGAGTTTTTTACCAGACCTTATTATGTCAATCAGTTTTACGGGGATCTGGAAAAGACCATGCCCGCCGAGTACACCGACGATCAGGTGACCGCCGATCACATCCTGCTCAAGACCAAGAGCGAGGCGGAGGAAAGCGATCAGGACGCTCGGGACAAATACAATCAGGAGCAAAAGGATAAGATCGACGAGCTCTATCAGCAGCTGGTGGACGGAGCGGATTTCGCCGAGCTGGCAAAGGCCAACAGCGAGGACAGCTCCGCTGTCAGCGGCGGTGCGCTGGGCACCTTTGGCAAGGGGGTCATGGTCAAAGAGTTTGAGGACGCGGCCTTTTCCACCACGCCGGGATCGTTCAGCAAACCGATCCGGTCTCAATTCGGTTATCACATCATTCGCGTGGACCGGCATGAAGAAGTGACCAAGCCGTTCGAGGAGCTGGACAGCACCACTCAAAATCGGCTGATGCTGGAGGCTTACAACAAGAAGATCGAGGAGCTGACGAATCAGTACGGAGTGAAGTGGCTGGACAAGGACATGGAAAAGACCGTGAAAGAAGTGAAAGAGTCCCTGAGCTAATTCCAATGGTAAAAACAGCGCGGTCCTTCACGGCGGATGATATCGCCGGAGGGACCGTTCCTTGTATCGAGATGAAAAGGAGCGGTTTTCAATGACTCCCTGGCACTTTTTAATCGCGGGTATCATTTATCTCATCAACATCATTTCCATCATCAGCATGATCTTTTTCCGAAAGAAGGATATGAGCGTCACCTTTGCCTGGCTGCTGGTTCTGATCTTTTTACCGGCCGTGGGCTTTGTCCTCTATTTTTTCTTCGGCAGCACCTACAAGCTGGAGATGATGTCCAAGCGGTACCGCATGACGGAAATCGAAGAATTTTACAATGCCCGGCTTTTTGAGGCGGTAGACGAACTCCGGGACGAGGAATTTCAGTTTGCGGATCCTCGGACGGAGGCTTATCGGAACATGATCGTCATGAATTGCCGGAATTCCCATTGCTTTTATACGGAAAACAACAGCTTAGAGCTTCTGGTCAACGGAGAGCAGAAGTTTCCACGGATGTTTGCGGAGCTGGAGCAGGCCAAGGACACCATCAATGTTCTCTACTTTATCATTAAGTCGAGAGACGAGATCGGCAGGCAGTTCATCGACCTGCTGGCGAGAAAAGCCGCCGAGGGCGTCTCCGTTAAGGTGGTTTACGACGGCTTCGGCTGGCTCAAGACCCGCAAGCGGGATTTCGATCCCATCGTCAAGGCGGGAGGCACGGTTCAGCGGTTTCTGCCATCCATGCTCAAGAATTTGGTGGAGGTCAACTACCGCCTTCATCGAAAGATGGTCATCATCGATGGAAAAATTGCCTACACCGGCGGGATCAATGTGGGAGACGATTATCTGGGACGATATCCGCACATCACCCCTTGGAGGGATACCTCGGTACGGATTACGGGGGCTGCGGTCAAGGAGCTGCAGATGCGCTTCTTTGAAGATTGGATTTTCCTGGAAAAGCAGAATCGCGGGATCGAGAATCCGGTGTATCGGCAGGATTTGTCTCTGCTCATGAAGAAGTATTTCCCCGGCGGAGATCCCCAGGGGGAGGCCCCGGGGCGGATGGGCGTTCAGATCATCTCCTGCGGACCGGACAGCCGCTACCCTTCCCATCGGGACAGCTATGTGAAAATTTGCCTGTCGGCGAAGGAATACCTGTACATTCAGACCCCGTATTTCGTGCCGGATGCCACGCTGTTCGACGCGATTCGTCTGGCGGCGGCCTCGGGAGTGGATGTGCGGATCATGCTGCCGGGGATTCCCGACAAGAAGTTCGTATATCAAGTAGCCATGTCCTATGTGGAGGAGCTTTTGGGAGCTGGCATTCGGGTTTACACCCACAAAGGCTTTCTGCACGCCAAGACCTTCGTCAGTGACGATTACGTATCGTCCGTGGGAACCACCAATGTGGATCTGCGCAGCTTTAAATTGGACTATGAGGTCAACACTCTGGTATACGACGAAGTCTTTGCCAAGACTTGCAGAGATACGTTTTTAAAGGATATCGAAGACTGCCGGGAAATCGATTTACTGAAGTTCAAACAGCGGGGAAGAGGACAGAGGATCTCCGAATCGATCTGCCG
>CAUHLX010000361.1 GCA_959606705.1 uncultured Bacillota bacterium
TTTCCGATCATTTTCCCCATTTGGGAGAACGAAGACGGTATCGGAAGGGTGAACGGATCGACCAGGACGCATACGGCGAATGCTGTAAATTTATTACAAAGGGAATGCTGAAAATCAGTGTGTTGAGCAAGAGCGGCGATCAGAAGCTTTTTTTGATCATGCGCAGCGGGGAAATGTATGACGAATACCCCAAATACGGGATTTGTGATTCGGAAATCGTCTGCGCGGAGGATACGGAGGTCGTATTCTTCCGGATCGAAGAGGTCTATGAGAAGCTGGAAAACCCGGCTCAATGCATGGAATATCTGCTTTACAGCTTGAAACGAAAGCAATCTGTGTTGATGATGCAGGCGTCCAGCCTCTATTTCGACGACATCGTGGGGCGGATCGCCAGTCTGGTGATCCGAACGGCCTATCAGTGCGGCAGGTTTCGCGAGGATAAGCGGGAATGCCAGCTGGACTATTGCTTTACTCACGAGGAAATCGCCAGCTTCGTAGGCTGCTCCCGGGTGACGGTGACGCGGCATTTAAAGGAATTGACGCAGCGCAACATCATCGATATCGTCAACCGCCACATTGTGATCAAGGATATTCAGGCGCTGGAGGCTCTGACCAGCATTCGGTAAAGCGGACATCTTCGGCATCTGCCCGGAGCAGAACTGTGAGAGGTGTCAATGAACAACTACATAAAAGCGCTGAGCTGCATGATCGCTTCATCCGTGCTGGTCAGCTTCGGGGGACTGTTTCTGAAAGTGATCGAATGGCATCCTCTGGCAACCATCGGACTGCGCAGCCTGATTACGATCCTGTGCATGTATCCGCTGATTCCGAAACCGATCTTTGCCAAGTCAAAGGCGGTTTACCTGGGTGGACTGGCGTTTGCTCTGCAGATTTTGACCTATGCCATCGCCATTCAATACACCACGGCGGCCAACGCCATCATGATTCAGTACACGGCTCCCATCTACGTGATATTAATCAACCTGGTACTGCACCGGGTGAAGCCCAGCCGGCTGGAATTGTCCACGGTGCTGGTGGTCATGGGAGGGCTGTTGCTGTTTTTCCTGGACGACATCAGCCTGGGCAGTACGAAGGGAAATTTCTTCGCTCTGATTTCGGGAATGTCCTACGCCTCCATGGTGGTCTGCATGCGGAAGGAACGGGATGACAGCTCCCTTCGCGTGATGTTTTGGGGAAATGTGTTCATTTTCCTGGCGGGACTGCCATTCATGCCGGCGGCGGGAATTCCCTCAAAGGGAAGCGTGGCGCTGATCGTGGCGGCCGGCGTGTTTCAAATGGCGCTGCCTTATATCTTGATGGCCTTTGCGGTCAAGTATCTGTCGGCGGTGCAGACCATTCTGCTGGCGGTGCTGGAACCGATCCTGAATCCGGTCTGGGTGTTTCTGGTGGTGGGCGAGGCGCCGGGGATCAAGGCGCTGCTGGGAACCGTGGTGGTGATTGCGGCGATCACCAGGAAATCGCTCAAGGAAATTCGGGCCGGAGACGGCGGAGACGGCGGCGGTGAAACCGGCGGAGACAAGGCTGAGGCCGGCGGAAGCGGAGAAAGCAGGAGGCCGGAAACGACAGAGACGTAGGGCTCGCGGAGAGAAGGAAGACGAAGAAATCAAGACGGAGAGGAAGATGAATATTTTCGACTTTTTCTGAGGAAAGGGCCGAAATTGGTCGAAAATAGGGGGATCGATTCGACCGGATTACGAGTTTAAACGGGAAAAAGCCGAAAAAAAGGAGAAACAAGGGGAAAAGCTCTTGTTTCTCTTCTTTTTTTGCCTTTTTTTCGACCGAAACAGTGGATTGATCAGAATAAAGTCGAAGCACCTGAGCACCGAAGCCCTCGGAACACTTGAGCACCGGAGCACCTGAGCACCGAAGCCCCCGGAACACCTGAGCACCGAAGCCCCCGGAACACTTGAGCACCGAAGCCCTCGGAACACTTGAGCACCGGAGAAGCCGCGTGAGCCTATTTCAAATAATCGAACCAGGCGCCGGACAGAATGTCCCGCGCGTCGCGGGTCAAGGGAATCAGGTCGCTTCGATCCGCCAGGCCGATGTGGAATTTGCGGTTGAGGGCGGCAAAGTGCCGGAGACCGAAGGCGATGCGGTTCAAATAGGAGTAGACGCCCACCGCGCCAGGTTCGAAGTCCTCGGCGGGCCGTTCATAGAGTCCCCGAAGCTCGGCCAGCTCCCGGAAGATCTCCTCATAGGTATTGCCGTACTTTTGGAGCTGGGGAGGAACTTGACCCGCGCTGATCTGCCGACCGATGTTCTTGGCGGTCATGGCGGCCGCCATGGAGGAACGGCAGAGACCTACCGCTTTCACGTAAGGAGCGCCCAGGGCCAGCGCTTTGTAGACCTGATCTTCGCTGACGAAGCCACCGGTCACCGCCAGAGCGGGAACGGTCTTGCCTTCCGCCTCCAGCTTTTTGCAGAGGTCGGTGAGCAGGCGGGTGATGCACACGGCGGGGAGGCCCCACTCGTTCATCATCTTGCAGGGGCTGTAGCCGCTGCCGCCGCCGGCTCCGTCAAAGGTGACCAGATCCACACCGGCGGCGCAGGCGATGCGGAGCACTTGATCCAGATCCTGAGGATCGTAGCCCGCCATTTTAAAGGTCACGTTTTCCAGGCCCATGCTTTTCAATTGGGCGATACGGCGGACGAGATATTCCTCCGTCCACATGGGGAGCCGGCCGTAAGTATAGAAGCCGGAGACCCATCCCTTATGATAACGGTCCGCGACCTCGGGGTCGGAGGGGTCCGGATGGACCAGCACGCCGAGGCGCTGGCTGGCCAGCGCCTCTTCCAACGTGTCCACGTAGCAGGCCGGCTGTGTTCCCTTGGCGGACTGACCGAATTTAAACTCGATGGCCTTCACTCCGTATTCGCGGATGGCCAGCTCGGGCAGGCCCGCGGTGTCGTCATCCGTGTTGCACTGTAAAATAATCTGACCGTAGCCCCGGTAGTTGGCGTTGAAACAGTCCAGAATTTTTGGCAGAAGGGGGAAGGCCTTCAGCGTCCCGTTCTCAAATACGGCCTCGGGATCCTTTTCGTAGGAGCCTTCGCCGATGACGCAGGAGACGCCGGCCATGGCGGCGCCGGC
>CAUHLX010000362.1 GCA_959606705.1 uncultured Bacillota bacterium
CTTCTCCCCGCACATCCATCTCGTGGGGGTCCTTGAGCTGGTGAGGGATCGAGCGTATGGTCATGGCGTTGCCCGTAATGTCCTCGCCCACGGTTCCGTCTCCGCGGGTGGCGGCCCGCACCAGCGCGCCATTCTGATACTGCAATACCACGGAAAGGCCGTCGATCTTAGGCTCCACCACATATTCCACCGGCCCGCGAGCCAGCTCCAGGGTTTCCTTGTCAAAAGAGCCGTCCTCTTCGGAAGCAAGGGCCTGCTCGATCAAATTCTTTACGCGGCGGTCAAAATCCCTGAGGTCCTCCTGATTGTAGGAGTTGTCCAAGCTGATTACCGGTACTCGGTGCCGAACCGGCGTAAACTGCTTCACCGCCATCCCCCCCACCCGCGCGGTGGGCGAATCCGGGTGCTTGAATTCCGGCAGCTCCGCTTCCAGGGCCTGGAGTTCTTTCATAAGCTGATCGTATTCGTAATCCGAAATTTCCGGGTTGTCCTTGACATAGTAATTGAGGCTGTGACGCGTCAATTCTTCACTGAGCCGATCTAATCGCTCTTTCTTTTCCATCCGTTCTTTTTCGTCCATTTTCTCCTCCGCCAATCCGTTTTTCCATCGTTCCTATTATACTCATTCTCCTCGATCTCTACAACGAATTTCGCAGGATTTTAAACTCCTTACCAGTCCGTTCTTCCATTGCTTTCCGATCCGTTTCGACCTTTTCTAAGGAAAAATCACAATCCGGTCGAATAAAATGTACAAATATGGCGCAAAAGTTAATGAAATGATCGTTTTGGATGCTGTTTTTCGCTTCTTTCGACTTTATGTTGATGTGACGGTAAAATCGGTCCATAACAAGCCCTTCTTTTCGACCCGTTGGGGATATATTTTGAAAAAAGCTAAAATCACAATTCCTAGATCGGCCGGTCCGCCGCATATTGTCTCAGGTTCGTCCACTGCCTGTCGAAATTGCGGAACTATAAAAAATGACATGCTCCCCTACAACTAAACAGTGAAATAGAACACTGCTTTTATGTAGCGAGCATGTCAAAATGATGATGCGATCAAATCGAACTCATGGAGCTGCTTGAGACCCCATGAATCGCTGCCGTCCTCTTTCTTCCGTTAATGATTAAGCCTTTGCCACCACGGTTCCGGGATTCAAAATATTCTTGGGATCGAATACGTTTTTGATGCCTCGCATCAATTCCAGCTCCACCGGATCCTTTTGCAGCTTCAGGTCCTCCACTCGGATCTTGCCCACCCCGTGTTCCCCGGTGATGGTGCCGCCGTGGCTGAAGCAGGCGTCGTACATCCGCTGTTTGAGTTCCGCCGCATAGCTGGGCGTCTTGCCGTCCACATAAAGAATATCGTTATGAACGTTTCCGTCGGCAATATGGGCGATGACATTGGTTCCCGTATGATATTCCGCCACCAGAGCTTTCAGCTCCTTGATGAACACCGGAACCTCCGACACCGGAACCGCCATATCAAAGGAATCACAGATATCATCCTTGATGTAATCGTAATGCTGACTGCGGACCAGGAGCAGTTCATCCTGTTCGCTTTTCTTCCCTGCGTAAAGCAGTTCATAAGAATGGTTCTGCTGACAGATCTGGTTGATCTCGGACACCGATTCGTACAGCTGCGCTTCGGTCTTTTCCGAAACGATGATCAGCAGATCCGCCTGCCCTTTTTCGGCCTGCCATTTCAATCCCAACATCTCCGCGGTCCCGATAAACAGGTGTTTATCCATATACTCCACCGCCAGAGGCGTGACTCCGCTCTTCAGGATCTCCATCACCGTGGTGCAGGCATCCTCGAATTTTTCAAAAGGGGCTACCAGAGTCGCAGAATACTTATCCTTGGGATATATTTTTAGAATTACCTTCGTGACAATGGCCAGGGTGCCTTCGCTTCCCAGAATCAACTGAAGCAGATTATAGCCCGCGTTGTTCTTGATTAGCTTTCCGCCCAGATTGAGCACCTTTCCGCCGGGGAGTACCACCTCGAGGCCCATGATGTGTTTTCTCATCACACCGTGGCGAACCGCTCTGGCGCCGCCGGCGTTGGTCACAGCCATGCCGCCCATCTGAGCGCCTTCGTCACCGGGATGAACAGGGAAGCTCAGATTATCGTATTTTTCCAGTTCTTCCAGCAGATCCAGCAAAGTGACGCCCGCTTCCATGACCGCCACCATGTTCTTCTGATCGATCTCCAAAATCCGATTCATCCGTTCCGTGGACAGTATGATACTGGGCAGAATCGGCGTACAGCCGGCGCAGAGGCCCGTACCGCCGCCCCGTACCACTACCGGGAGCTCCTGTTCACCGGCAAACGCCATGATTTTTGAAATCTCCTCCGTGCCGCCGGGCTTGACGACGATGGAATCCATATCCGCTTTGGGGCGATAGGGTTCCTCAACCTCATCATAGAAATAGGAGCCCATTTGCCGCAGATCGGTGACTACGAAGTCCTCTCCGACGATTTCTTTTATCTTTTTAATGATCTCTCCGTTCATTTCGCCGCCCCCTCTTTCGCCTTGCCAAAACCAGCCGCTTTCAACTCTTCCGTCAGCTTAGGAACAATCTCGTAGAGGTCGCCCACATATCCTACGTCCGCCACCTTAAAAATCGGTGCCGAGGGGTCGGTGTTGATGGCGATGATTACCTGAGACTCCTTCATTCCCGCCAGATGCTGCGGCGCTCCGGATATGCCGCAAGCAATGTAAACCTTCGGTTTCACCCGGTTTCCGCTGTAGCCCACCTGATGGGAGCTGCCGGCCAGACCCGCGTCTACCAGCGCTCTGGAAACACCCAGTTTCCCCCCTAAAAGCTCCGCCAGTTCTTCCAGAATCGCCAGATCCTCTTTGCGCCGGATTCCCCGGCCGCCGGACACCACTACCTCCGCCTCGGTGATGTCGAAATCCTCTTCCGAAAACATTTCCAGAACTCGGCTTCTGCCGTCCGCTTCAAAATAAGCGGAAATCTCTTTGACGGATGGCCGCAGTGCTTCGTTGCGGGGGGCCTCATCGAATTCCTTGTAACGGATTGTCGCCATCTGCGGATTTTTTGCCGTTTTAATATGCGCTAAGATATTATCCGAAAAAGCGGG
>CAUHLX010000363.1 GCA_959606705.1 uncultured Bacillota bacterium
GGAGATTCTCCCGGAATGAACGCGGCCATCCGCGCGGTAGTGCGGGGGGCCATCTACAACAAAATGGAAGTCTACGGGATCGAGAGAGGCTATGAAGGGCTCATCGACGGCGACATACGGGAGCTGGGGATCGCGGACGTGTCCGACATCCTGCAGAGGGGCGGTACGATGTTGCGGACCGCCAGAAGCGAACGGTTTATGACACCGGAAGGACTTCAAAGAGCGGTGGACATGCTGCAGAATTTCGAGATCGAAGGACTGGTAGTCATCGGTGGAGACGGTTCCCTCCGCGGAGGGTTGGAGCTGGATCGAAAGGGCGTGACGGTAGTGGGTCTTCCGGGGACCATCGACAACGACCTGGCATATACGGATTTCACCATCGGATTTGATACTTCGGTCAACACGGTTTTATCCGCCATCGGCAATATCAGAGACACCACTTCTTCTCACGGGAGAAGCATCGTCATCGAGGTGATGGGGCGGCACTGCGGGGACATCGCTTTGTACGCGGGAGTCTGCGGCGGCGCGGAAATCGTGCTGATCCCCGAGGAACCGGTGGATATCAACGCGGTGTGCCGAAAGATCGTGGAAGGAAAGAACCGGGGAAAGCTCCACAGTGTGGTCATTCGTGCGGAGGGTGTGGAAATCCCCACGGATGAGCTGGTGGCCAAAATCCAGCAGCGGACGGGAATGGAAACAAAGGCCGTCGTGCTGGGATATATCCAGCGCGGAGGAAGCCCCACGGCCAGAGACCGGATGCTGGCCAGCCGAACCGGCTGCCGGGCGGTGGAGCTGCTCTACGAGGACAGCGGAAGCCGGGCGGTGGGGATCAGCGGCTCCGAGATCGTGGACTTCGAGCTGTCGGAGGCGCTGGCCATGAAACGAATGCCGGACCCTGAAATTTTGAAGCTGCAGGATATCTTATCGATTTAACCCAACGGTAAAGTGAGAATTGAGGGAGAGACAAACTATGGACAATCAAATCGTTCAGATTGTTTTCGGGCTGCTGGGCGGACTGGCGATCTTCATCTACGGAATGAACCTGATGAGCGAAGGTCTGCAGAAAGCAGCCGGAGAAAAAATGCGAACGATTCTGGGACTGCTTACCCGGAATCCCATCATTGGCGTGTTAGCCGGTGCGCTGACCACGGCGGTGCTTCAAAGCAGCAGCGCAACCACTGTCATGGTCATCGGCTTCGTCAGCGCCAATCTGATGAATTTGCCTCAAGCCATCAGCATCATTTTGGGGGCCAATATCGGCACCACCATGACGGCGCAGCTGATCGCCTTTAAAATCGACGATTATATCTGGCCGATTATCTTTATCGGCTTTGTTCTGTTTTTCTTCTTTAAAAAGGAACAGGTCAAATACGTGGGGCAGACGGTTTTCGCCTTCGGTCTGCTCTTTTTAGGCATCACCTGTATGGGAGATGTGATGAAGCCCTTGGCTTCCATGCCCTTTTTCGCGGAGATGATCGTCAAGGTGGCGGACATTCCGGTCCTTGGTGTGGTGGTAGGAATGTGCATGACCATGGTGGTTCAGAGCAGCAGTGCGACCATCGCGGTTCTTCAGAATTTAGCCGGAACCGCCGGACCGGACGGTGTGAGCAGCCTTTTAGGGCTTCAGGGCTCGCTGCCGATTTTGTTCGGTGACAACATCGGCACTACGATTACGGCGCTGCTGGCGACGGTAGGCGCCTCGCTGAACGCCAAGCGGACCGCGGTGGCCCACACCGTGTTCAATGTGACGGGAACCTTGATTTTCATTTGGTTCATCCCTCTCTTTGCAAAGGCCGTGGAGTTCATTTCACCGAAGGGAGCGGAGCTCGACGTGATCGCCAGGCAAATTGCCAACGCCCACACCACGTTCAACGTGATCAACACTCTGATCTGGCTTCCTTTGATCTGGCTGCTGGTGAAGATCGTGATGAAAATCCTGCCGGACAAGAAGGTGGAGGGCACGGTGAGCTTGATGGATCCTACGCCCAGGTATTTGGACTTCAAGATTATCGATCAGCCGGTCTTTGCGCTGCATCTGGCGACGGAGGAGCTGTCCCGGATTGCCGAGATCACCATGAAGATGATTCATCAGGCCAAAATCGGCATCGTGGACGGAGAGAAGGAGGCCATCGACCAGGTGATGGAGATGGAAAACGTGGTGGATATCCTTCAGGAGGATACGGTGAAATACCTCTCCTCCATCTGTACCGCCAACGAGTTGACGGAGCATCAGGCCAGCCGCATTGCCGGGCTGATGCATGTGGCGGGGGATATCGAACGAGTGGGGGACCGCTGTACGGACATCGCCGGCTTCGCCCGAACGAAGATGGACCACAGCTACCGGTTTTCCGAGGAGGCGATTCACGAAATCGAGGACAGCTTCATGCATGTGACCCGGATGGCTTCGGACACCGTGAAGGCCCTGCTCAACGGAGATGTGGAGCTGGCGGACGACGTGCTGCGTCAGGAGCGGGAGATGAACAGCATGGAAAAACGGCTGCGCCGCCACCATCTGGAACGGCTGCAGTCCGGAAAATGCTCTCCGGAGTTTACGGTGATCTACACCGATATCCTGCACAACATCGAACGGATCGGGGATCACTGCACCAACATCGCGGAAGCGGTGCAGGCGGATATCAACTTTAAAAACTCCAATTCGTAGTGGGACCCGGGGGAACCTAAACCCGAAAAAAAGCCGCCCTGTCACGGTTGATTTGCCGTGGCAGGGCGGTTGCTGACGAAACGGAACGAGGCCGACTAGGCGGGTATGACCTCAAGCTCGATGGAGCCTTTCAGTTTTTGAGCCAGCTGGCTGGTGAGATCGTTTTGAACGCTTTCGCCGGATTGCCCCATGATGATGTGGGTAATCCCGTTTTTTCGGGCCAGCTCGATGAGCGTGGTCAAGACGTGCTCCGAACGGACTACCGTGAGATTGGCTCCGTATTCCAGCGCTTTTTCATACAGATATTCCAGGGCTTCTCCTTCTTTGGAGTTGCCCAGAAACTTAAACTGCGGCTGTGCAACGTGTATGATGAAGAGTTCCCCTTCCTCCTCACCGAGAAAATCGTGTCCGTACCGACTCAACCGGTCGCAGGTTTTTTGC
>CAUHLX010000364.1 GCA_959606705.1 uncultured Bacillota bacterium
CTCCTGATAATCCTTGTTGAGGGTCAGGAAGGTGCCCTTCAAAACCGCCAGAATGGTGGTGAGGTTGCCCAGCATTCTCCCGGCCTTTCCGCGGACTAGCTCCGCCAGATCGGGATTTTTCTTCTGGGGCATGATGGAGCTGCCGGTGCAGAAGCAGTCGTCCATGCGGATAAAGCTGAATTCCTGAGAACAGAACACCACCAGCTCTTCCGCAAAGCCGCTGAGATGAGTCATACACAGGGCGGCGTTAAAAATGTACTCGGCAATGAAATCCCGGTCCCCTACCGTGTCCAGGGCGTTTTCCGTGGTGCCGGCGAATTTCAGCAGCTGGGAGGTGTATTCCCGGTCGGTGGGCAGCGTGGTCCCCGCCAGCGCGCAGGCGCCTAAAGGATTTTGGTCCAGACGATCCCAAGAATTCAGGAATCGTTCCAAATCCCGGCGCAGACCCTGAAAATGGGCCATAAAGTAAAAGCCCTGAGTGATCGGCTGGGCGTGCTGCAAATGAGTAAAGCCGGGCATGATCCGATCCTTGCCCTCTTCCGCCTTTGCCAGGAGCACCGCCAGCAAATCCGTCAGCCGACGCAGGGTGGTCCGAGTCATATCTTTTAGATACAACTTTTCATCCACCACGTTCTGGTCGTTTCTGCTGCGAGCGGTGTGCAGGCGTTTTCCCGTTTCCCCGATCTCCTCGATCAGATTTTTCTCCACCGTCATCATGATGTCCTCGTCCATGATGTCAAATTCGATCTGCCCCTTGGCGATCTTCTCTCGCACCGCGGCCAGACCCTTCAGGATCAGATCCCGATCCGCCTCGGACACGATGCCCTGTCGGGCCAGCATCCTCACGTGCGCTTCACTGCCCATGATATCGTACTCGTACATTATCCGGTCAAAGCTGAGAGACTCGTTGTAGTCCGCGGTGTCCCTCTCCATAAAATCCTCAAATCTCCCACCCCATAACATTCCACGCGAATCGGCATGGTCCGATTCGCCGTTCGTGGAATTTACACTGGAAATGCCCGAAGCTTGCTTCGCTTGCATTTCTTCGGTTAACATTCCACGCGAATCGGCATGGTCCGATTCGCCGTTCGTGGAATTTACACTGGAAATGCCCGAAGCTTGCTTCGCTTGCATTTCTTCGGTCAACATTCCACGCGAATCGGCATGGTCCGATTCGCCGTTTGTGGAATTTATACTGGAAATGCCCGAAGCTTGATTTCCTTTCATTTTCTTGTTCCTCCTCTCGCTGCCTTCAATATGTTTTTTAACGTCGGAAAGACGCGCTTGAATTAGAAAAGGGAGGACTCACCGTTCTAACCGGTCATTTCTGCCCTTTCCGGTCCCGGCACGCCCTCCCTGTTTTATTGTCTATTTTCCACGGAACAAAGTTTTATTTCTCGTAAGCCTTGATCCAGTCCTCGCCTACCTTGATCTGACGGCGCACTTCGGACGGAGCGGTGCCTCCGAAAGAGGTCCTGGCGTCCACGCAGCCTTCGATGGAGAGATCCGGCAGACGGTCCATGGTCAGACGGTCGTCGATTTCCTTTAGATCTTCTTCCTTCAGGTCGATGAAATCCCAGCCCTTGTGTTCACAGTATTTTACCATCTTTCCAACGATTTCGTGTGCTTCGCGGAAGGGAATTCCCTGCGTTACGAAATGCTCGGCGATATCGGTGGCATTGAGGAAGCCCTGATTCAGGTGCTTCTTGATGTTGTCCATACGGAATTCGGTCTTTTCGATCATCTTGGCGAAAATCCGCAGGGAAGCCTTCCAGGTGTCGATGGCGTCGAAGAGACCCTCCTTATCTTCCTGGAAGTCCTTGTTGTAGGCCAGAGGGGTGCCCTTCAGCACGGTCAAAATCTGGAACAGGTGGCCGTAAACCCGACCCACCTTGCCTCTCAGCAGCTCCGCCATATCCGGGTTTTTCTTCTGGGGCATGATGGAACTGCCGGTGCAGAAGCTGTCATCGATTTCGATGTAGGCGAATTCCTGGGAATTCCACCATACGAACTCTTCGGCAAAACGGGAGATGTGCATCATGCTGATGGAAGCGTCACTGAGGAATTCGATGATGTAATCCCGGTCGCTTACACTGTCCATGGCGTTTTCCGTGGTGTGAGCAAAGCCCAGAAGCTCCGTGGTTCTCTGACGGTTGGTGGGCAGCGTAGTGCCGGCCAGCGCGCAGGCTCCCAGGGGATTGTAATCCATCCGCTCCAGGGTGTCTTCCAGACGGGAGATGTCTCTCTTGAACATCTGGAAATAGGCCATCAGATGGAAGCCGACGGTCACCGGCTGCGCGTGCTGCATGTGGGTAAAGCCGATCATGATCTGGTCCGCGTACTTTTCCGCTTTTTCCAGCAGAACTCGCTCCATATAAACCAAATTTTCGATGATCTTCACGATCTGCTCTTTCACGTAAAGGCGAGTATCCACAGCCACCTGATCATTTCTGCTGCGGGCGGTGTGCAGCTTCTTTCCGGTATCCCCCAGAGCGTCGATCAGCGTTCCTTCCACAGCCATGTGGATATCTTCATTTTTAATGGTAAACTGCAGATCTCCGCTGTCGATCCGCTCCTTGATTTTCGTTAACCCGGCGATGATCTGATCCTTTTCCTCCGTGGAAACGATGCCCTGTTCCGCCAGCATGGTCACATGCGCGATGCTGCCGCGGATATCGCAGGCGTACATCCTCTGATCAAACGTGATGGAAGCGTTGAATTTTTCAACGATTTCATCCATTCCCTTTTCAAATCTTCCACTCCATAAATTAGCCATTTTCTATTTCGCTCCTTTTTCTTCTTGATTGGAGAAGAGCGTTTATCCACTTACTCCTCCAAGTTATCCACAATATCCACAAACAGCCTGTGGATCAAAAATTTCATTTTTGAAATTACCTGTTTTGAATGTAAGCACCTTACTTTTAAAAAACTGTCAATTTTCTCTGAGCCGGCGGCCCCATGGCCCGATCGTCCGCCAGAAGCCACCGGCTTTGAACTAGCTTAATTCCTCTTAATCCTTGATAATTCGTGTCTCGAACCGACAGCGACCGTCTCCTCTGGTAAGGATTTCCGGCTGGATTACGTAGACCTCTCCGCAG
>CAUHLX010000365.1 GCA_959606705.1 uncultured Bacillota bacterium
GCCTATGGCGTTACCTATGCCAAAAAGCCGGAAAATCTGGTCGTCGGCAAGAACGTGGACAACAGCGGCACCACCCAAAGCTCCGATGTCACGGTCAATCCGAAAAACGGAGCCACCGGCATCGCGGTAAAGAGTGATATCACCATCACCTTTGATGATAAAATGACCCTCTACAACGGGGACACCATCGGCAGCAGCGATGTAAAGGACTTCGTCGAGCTGCGCAGGGGCTCCTCCTCCGGAAGCAAAATCGCCTTCTCCGGTTCCATCAACTCAGCCAAGAAAGTAATTACCATCGATCCCGATGATTCTCTGGACGAGGGGACCAAGTATTATGTCAGCATCGACAAAAATAAACTGAAGGATAGCAGCGGCAATGGCAACGCGGCTTTCTCCTCTTATTTTACCACCATTGAAAACGGCGATATTTCCATCGACCCGAAAAACGGTGAAACCAATGTAGGCCTCAAATCGGACATTACCATTACCTTTAAAAGCGCTATGAAGCTTTACAACGGAAAGACCATTACGGATTCCAGGATCGATGACTTTTTAGAGCTGCGCAAGGGCTCCGAGGACGGGAAGCTGGTCAGCTATGACGCTGAGATCAACAGCGCCAAGAAAGTGATCACCATCGATCCCAGCAACAATCTGGATGATGACGAGCGCTACTATGTCATCATCAATAAAAATGAGTTAAAGGACGCGGACGACAAGGGCAACAAGGAATTTGTCTCCTGGTTCAGCACCGGAGATGACGAAGACAGCCTGACCTCCTTCGATCCCAAAAACGGAGCTACCGGCGTGAGCGTCACCTCCGATATCGACATCACCTTCGATAAGGCGGTCACCTTCTATGACGGCAGTACCATCGCCCGCAGGGATTCCGATCTGGATGAGGTGGTGGAACTGCGCAAGGGAAGCTCCAGCGGTACCAGGATCTCCTTTGACGCCGAAATCAGCACCAACAAAAAGACCATTACCATCGATCCCGACAGCAGTCTGGCCGAGGGTACGACTTATTATGTGGTGGTGAAATCCAAGAAGCTTAAGACCTCCGACGGAACGGCGGTTCCCTCCAGTACGTCTCACTTCACCACCAGAAGCACCACGGTGGTTCCCACCGCTGCGCTGACGGGCTTGACCGTAAAATCAGATGTGGATAAGGTCAACTCTCTGAATGGGTTTAAAGCGGATACCATCACCTATGACGTATCCGTACCCTTTAATACTACCAGTGTGGATGTGGCGGCCACAGCCGACAGCAGCACCTCGATTACCATCAAGGATGCCAGCGGAAAAACAGTGAATGGGACGGCGATCCCCGTAGCTTCCTCCGCAGTCACCAAGGTCACGGTTTATGTCGTCAAACCGAATTCCAACGCCCGTACCTACACGCTGAACATTAAGGTAAAAGGCAATGTGGCTCTGGATAAGTACATGATTTCCTTCGGGGACACCTCCAAGACGCTGAACGCGGGCACCAGCACCACATTTACCTACAATGTTCCCGCCGGCACGAAAGAACTGACCATTGCCGCGGTTCCCAAGGATGCCAGCGCCAAGGTAGAGGGCCTGGGAAAGAAAACCTTAAAGGGTGACGACACCTCCAATGACTTCACCTTTACCGTCACTTCCAATCAGGATAAGGAAACCTACACCATCACCATCATTGTAGATCCGGCGGCGGCGCCCGATCCGGAAAATCCTCCCGCAGAATCATAAAAGAATAGCAGCCCCCGTTGGATCACACGGCGAAAATCAATCCGCGCCGTCTCTCCAACGGGGGTTTTTCTATGAAGAAGATCAAGAGAGTCGAAAAAGGCGCCGACAAACGCAGCCGGCACCTTGATAGCGGAATTTCCGTTTTTAAACAAACAGCTCCTTCAGGTCCTCGTGAAAATCTTGATACTCGTGGCAGACCTCTTCCCCCCGCAAAATTCGCAGTGCGCCCAAGGCCAACGCTTCCAATTCGTTTTCCCCCGGCATGAGGACCACGGGGGCGATAAACTTCACTCGTTTGGTGATCATATCGGTCAGCATCTCGGAATGAGCCAGCCCGCCGGTAAGAATCACATTGTCCACCCCTTCATCTAAGGTCGGAGAAAGCTCACCGATTCCCTTGGCGATCTGATAGGCCTGCGCTTCGTAAAGCAGCTTGGCTTTCTCGTTTCCCTCCTCGATCATCGCCTCGATCTGCCGACAGTCATGCGTACCCAAATGCGCCTTCAATCCGCCCATTCCACGCAGCTTTTTCATCAGCTCCTTTTTGCTGTACTCGCCGCCGTAGCACATATCTACGATATAGAGAATGGGAACACTCCCCGAACGCTCCGGCGAAAAAGGGCCCGCGTCATCGGTGATGACATCCACGATCCGTCCCTTTTCATGAGCGCTGATGGAAATTCCCCCGCCTAGATGCGCCACCACGAAGTTCATATCTTCATAGCGTTTTCCTTGATTTTCAGCCACCTTTCTGGCGGTAGCCTTACTGTTTAAAACATGACAGAAGCTCTGGCGGACGATCTCGGGAATGCCGGTCACCTTGGCCACCGGCTTCAGTTCATCGGAGGACACCGCGTCATAGATCAACGCCGGAATTCCGTAAGGCTTTGCTACGAAGGATGCCAGCAGCGCTCCCAGATTGGACGCATGCTCGATGATCGGGCCCTGTATAATCCGCCGTTTCATGGCCTCGTTCACATAGTACCCTCCCGCTTGCACCGGCGGCAGCTGGCCGCCCCTTCCCACCACCGCGGAAAGGTCCTTCGCCTGAAAGCCCCGGCGCTCCAAGACGTTGAGAATCAGCTCCTTTCTCATGTCGAATTGATCCTTTAGTCCATTGCACCTTGCCAGTTCTTCGTCGCTGTGATCGATGGATTCCACAAACACCTCGTCCGCATTGCGATATAGTCCGATCTTCGTGGAAGTGGAACCCGGATTAATTGCCAGAATATAATAGTCCATAACGTCTCCTTCTCTCCTATTTTGACTTCTTTTCGGTGTTGCCCGCGGTCAGCAGACTGAGAATCACGCCTTGGGCGATAGATTACACAGCCGCCATTACGGTTTGGTATTCCGCCGGCAGCATAAAGGTA
>CAUHLX010000366.1 GCA_959606705.1 uncultured Bacillota bacterium
GGATGTTTCTTATTTGGGACAGACCGTAGATGAAATGATTTGGAGCTTTATGAGTGAAGAAGGGATTCCCGGATTGACCTTGGCAATCGTTCAGGCGCCTTATATTCCTCGCGTGGTAGGATATGGTCTTTCCGATGCCGGACAGAAACGTCTGGCGTCTCCGGAAACCATGTGGCCCATCGGTCCGATCTCTCAGGCCTTTGCGGCGGTCGCAGTGATGCAGCTGTACGAGGACGGACGGCTGAAATTGGATGCGGCACTGGGCAGCTTGCTTCCGGAGGTGACCGAAGCCTGGCATGAGATTAGTGTGCTCCAGCTGCTGCGCCACTCCTCCGGCTTGCCTGATTATCGCATGGAGAAGGGGTTTGACGCGCACCGGTCCTATGAATTTTCGGAATTGGTCCGGCTGATCGAGGGAAGACCTCTGGATTTTGTTCCCGGAACCGACGTCCGGCGGAGCGCCACCGATTTCCTGCTGCTTACGGAGATGGTGGAGCGAATCAGCGGGGAGAGCTATCACGATTTCGTCACGCATCGGCAGATTGAATATTTGGGACTGAGACATACCGGATTTGCGGAGGATCTGGACAAATTCTCCCACGAGGATGTGTCTCTGACGGATAACGTTCATCAGATCTTTAAAAAGGAGGGGCGGTATATCAGTCCGACCGAACCGGCGGCCAGCTATTACGAGGACGGCAGTCTGATTCCCCGGAGCAGTTCTTCGGCGCTGCGAGGTTTTTCGGACATCTGGGCCAGCGCTCAGGATGTTTCTTTCTGGGATATCGGACTGGCAGGTTCCGTACTGATTCACCAGCCGGAAAATCGAGCTTTGATCTACGCTCCCTGGAAAATGCCCAACGGTGAAACAGTTCCCGCAGCAGCGGGCTGGCAGTTCTATCATCACCGCGGCCTCATGGACATCAAGGGTTCGGTAGAAGGCTATTCTTCCTTCCTCAGTCGATTTACCGATGCGGCGGAGCTGGTCTGTGTCACTTTACTGGCGAATAAGGAAGGGGTGGATTTCACCAATTTGGGCCGTCGGATTGCCGCCGCCTTTGGGGATCTGTTATCCACCAATTACGATGATAACAAGTTATATCTATTTGAAGGTCAGTTCCCGGCGGCTAAGACGGTCCGCCGGCTGGAAGAAGGGCTTGATCGTCGGGGGATCCCGGTCTTTGCAAAATTCGACCACGGAAGGAACGCGGAGCAAGTGGGGCTGGAGTTGAGACCCACCACCGTGCTGGTATTCGGTTCCCCTAAAGTAGGCACCGGATTGATGCAGGCCGATCAGAGCATCGCGCTGGAGCTGCCGCTGCGGATCGCGGTCTGGGAGGATGAGGCCGGAAGCACTTGGCTGGCCTTTCCGCGGATGCCTCGCATGGCGGAGGAATACGGCTTGGGATCTCACCCGGTGATCGGAACGCTGGAGTCTCTTTTAGAAGAGTTAGTCCGCGCCGCGGGCAGTGTTTATGACAGGATATGAAATTCAAAAGAGAAAAGGAGAAGGAAAGATGAATATGAATGCAAAAGAAATGAAACAAGCAGTCGCTGGTTCGGAGGTTCCGGTGGTAGCGGAATTTTGGGCCCCTTGGTGCGGCTATTGCCGTCGGCTGGGACCGGCGGTGGACCGCTTGGAAGAGGAATCGGAGGGAAAGATTAAGGTCCTGAAAATCGATATTGATTCCAACGCCGAGCTGGCGGAAGAATTACAAGTGGATACCATTCCCACGCTGTTTCTGTTCCGCGGCGGTGAGTTTGTAAGCTCCGTGGTCAATCCGGGTTCTCAGGATGCCATCGAGGATTGGCTCAAGGACAATCAGGCTTTGTAGGAAAGGCGGAATTCAAATGAAACAGGATCAATATGATGTAGTGGTGATCGGCGGAGGTCCCGGAGGTTATACCTCGGCGCTCTACTGTGCTCGAAGCGGGTTTTCCGTGCTGGTGCTGGAAAAGCTTTCACCCGGCGGTCAGATGGCCACCACGGAGCAGATCGACAATTACCCCGGTTTTGAAGAGGGAATCGACGGATTTGAACTGGGGGAGAAGATGAAAAAAGGTGCGGAGCACTTTGGCGTGGAGACTGTGTTCACCACGGTGACGGCGGTGGAGCTCACGGGAGCTAGGAAGAAGATCACTACCTCAAAAGGAGTGGTGGCAGCGCGGGCGGTCGTGATTGCTGCCGGCGCTTCACCGCGGCCGCTGGGTCTCCCTGAGGAAGCGCAGCTTGTGGGACGTGGGGTGGCCTACTGCGCAGCTTGTGACGGAATGCGTTACAAGGGAAAGCGAGTGGCGGTGATCGGCGGGGGCAACAGCGCAGTGGCAGATGCTCTCAACCTTTCGAAGATCTGTGAGGCCGTCTATCTGATCCACCGGCGGGACAGCCTGAGAGCTTCCAAGGTATATATGGATCCGCTGACGAAAAGCGGTGTGGAGTTTATCCGGAACAGTCGGGTGACCTCGATCCTGCACGACGATCACGTCACCGGGATCACGGTGAAGAACGCGGAGGGAGTCTCCCGTGAGCTTGCCTGTGAAGGTGTGTTTGTGGCCATCGGCCGTATTCCGGACACGAAATTGTTTCAGGGGCAGGTGGAAATGGACCAGCAGGGATATCTCATTGCCGATGAGACCACCAAAACCAGTCTTCCCGGAGTATTTGCCGCAGGTGACGTGCGTACCAAGCCCATGAGACAGATCGTAACCGCCGCAGCCGACGGAGCGGTAACCTCTCACTTTATCGAGGAATATCTGGCATAGGGCTTGCTGATCAGGAAGGGCACGAATATGAGATCCGCTGAAAAAGCACCCGTTAGGGGTGCTTTTTTGGTATAATGTCTAAACGGGTGCCCCTGTCAACCGATGACGGAACTCAATGGGGAGGAAAGTGAGCAGTTTAGATGGAGATGAATGGTACAAATGGATGAAAAAATAAAAGGGGCCGGGACGGCCGGAGGAAGTGTACTGATCGTAGATGATGATGTGGCGTTGGCAGAACTGCTGCGGGAGTGCCTGCTGGCGGAGAACGTTGCCGCGGATCTGGCACATGACGGGACAGCGGGATTAGCCAAGGCGTTGAGCGGGGGA
>CAUHLX010000367.1 GCA_959606705.1 uncultured Bacillota bacterium
CATTATTGTCGCCTCCTGTATTTTCTGATGTATTTTTTTGATCCTTCTTGTCAATTCACTATTATATAGGAAAGATCCGAATAAAAAAAGGAACCGGGGAAAAAATTTTATAGAGAGGTGGGATGGGATTTGAAAAGAGGAACGAATCACCAGCATTTTACGCGGCATCGAATCTGGCTTTGCCTGGCGCTTACCATAGCGGCGCTGGGCGTTTTGGGCTGCAAGCTTTACGTGATACAGGTGATGGATCAAGCACGTTACGCGTCGGTGGCGGACCGGCAGCAGCGTGTGGTGCTTTCCGGAGTGGACGGAAGAGGACTGATTTATGACCGGAATATGAATCCGCTGACGGATTCCACCGACGATTACATTTATTTGATCGATAAAAAGAAGCTGGATTCCGAGGGCAAACGGCTCCTGTCTCGGGCGGGGGCCAAACCGCTGCGAAATTCCAGCGACAAATACGCGGTATACAGTGCCGGAGAATATCACGGAGGTCTGACCGAACAGCTGAAGGAGCGATACGGGGCCTTCGTGATGAAAACCGCCAGGCGTTACGCCGACCCGCAGCCGGCGGTACACTTGGTAGGTTATGTGAATCAGGCGGACGGAGAGGGAGAATGTGGTCTGGAAAAGGATTTCGACTCCCTTTTGTCGGACGGAAATAAAACCGTCTACGCGGTGGGAGACAGCACCGGCCGGATTCTTCCGGGCCTGGGGATCAAAACCAGCGGAGAAAATCTGAATTGCGGAGTGATCACCACGCTGGATCAACGAGTGCAGAGGAAGGCGGAAGCGCTGCTGAGAGAACTGGAGCGGAACGGAGCCATCGTGGTATCGGAGGCGGCTTCGGGGGCAATTCTGGCCAGCGCCAGCACCCCGGTGTACGATCCCCAGCACGTAGAGGATTATTTGAACAGCGGCGGACAGGAGCTGATCAACAAGGTGACCCAGGCGCAGTATCCCCCGGGTTCGATTTTTAAAATCGTGGTGGCGGCCGCAGCGCTGGAATCGGGGAAGGTTCAGCCGGACACGGAGTTTTTCTGCCCGGGCTACTGGGAAACGGACGGGGTGAAAATCGGCTGCGCCGCAGGCGGGGAAAAGGGACATGGCACCATCGCCTTTGCCGACGGCTTTGCGCAGTCCTGCAACGCGGTATTCATTCAAACCGGTCAGCGAGTCGGCGGGGAAGCAATTACGGAAATGTCCCGCCGCTTTGGCCTGGGAGAAGCGGTTCTGCCGGGGCTTTCCGAGGAACGCCCGGGCGTAGTTCCGGAGGCGGCGGATTTTCAAGGCGCCGGAATCGGAAACTTGTCCATCGGACAGGGAAAACTGCTGGTGACGCCCCTTCAGGCCAACCGCATGACGAAAATCATCGCCGCCGGAGGAGTGGATACCGGTTTATACTTAATTAAAGGGACGATGGAAAACGGTAGGATCAGGCAGGTGGATCATCAAAGTGCCAAGCGGGTGATTTCCGAAGAAACGGCGGAGACGGTTTCCCGTCTGATGCGCTGGACGGTGAAATCGGGATCCGCTAATAACATCACTTCGGATTCCGCCATTCACGCGGCGGGAAAAACCGGCTCCGCGGAAGCGTTTTTGAACGGCGAGCCGGTGGTGCACGCCTGGTTTACGGGGTTCTTTCCGGTGGAAGCACCCCGTTATGTTATCACTGTTTTTGTGGAAAACGGGCGGTCGGGGAGAGCGGCCGCCGTTCCGGTGTTTGAAAAAATGGCGCTGTTCCTCAACGAGCAGGAACTTCATCCGTAAAGGATTCCTTCAGCTTAAGAATTGCTTTCTTTTCGATTCGGGAAACGTAGGATCTGGAGATTCCCAGCTCCTTGGCCACCTCTCTCTGGGTCTTGCACTCCTGACCGGAAAGGCCGAAGCGCTTGATGATCACCACTCGTTCCCGTTCTTTGAGTTGATTGCAAATGGCTTGATAGAGCTTTTTCACCTGCATCTTGCAGTCGATATCCTCTAAGATCGCGTCGGCATCCGTACCCAGGATATCGTTGAAGCTGATTTCATTTCCATCCTTATCCGTTCCGATGGGATCGGAAAGGGAGATTTCCACCTTATTTTTTTTGGTGGTTCGTATATTCATGAGAATTTCATTCTCGATGCACTTGGCGGCGTAAGTAGCCAGACGGACGCTTTTTCCGATTTTATAGGTGTTGACGGCTTTGATCAATCCGATGGTTCCGATGGAAATCAGATCGTCCGGGTTTTTTCCTGTGTTGGAATACTTCTTTGCGATGTGGGCAACCAGACGGAGGTTGCGTTCCACTAAAACATTTTTGGCTTCGGCGTCGCCCGCTTCATACTGCTTCAAATACCGCTCTTCTTCTTCTTCCGTCAGGGGCTGCGGAAAGGAACTGCCCATAGAAACGTAGGAGGAGAGCAGCACCAGCGGGTTGGATAGCAGCAGGGAAGTCAAAATCAATGTCAAGCTCAATTTTTATGTACCCCTTTCTTTGCAAGGTTGCAACTGAAACGTTAGCATTATATGCAAAGAAAGGAGGCTTCGTGCTTGTCAGTACGAAATAGGGACTACTTGGAGCCTAGCCTCTCAGCTGGAAGGACTGGCAATCCGTGCACTGATCCACGGTGGGATTCATTTCGTGAGTTCCTACCTTGATCTTGTCCAGAGAACAGTAATTTTCCTGCTCACAGTGATACGCGCACTGCTGTACGCTGCATTCGATACAATGATTTGCTTTACAACCCATTTTTCATTACCTCCTTGTATTTGGTTCTTTCTTAGTGTGTACCAAATCAATCGGAATATAATCGGTTTTCATTGGAATTTTTCGTATTGTATTCCCTATGACAAAATGCTACAATAAAATGTACTATAATATGACAATGGGAGAAGCCTGCGCAAAATGGCGCGGATTTGAAAAAAACATGAAAAAACCCTTGATTTTAGCGTCTTCTTCTCCGAGACGCATTGAAATTTTACGGCAAAACGGAATCGAACCGCGGATCATCAAGCCTCAGGTGGAGGAAACACTGTCGAAAGGGATCGAAATGGAAACGGCAGTGCAGTATCTGGCCTTGA
>CAUHLX010000368.1 GCA_959606705.1 uncultured Bacillota bacterium
TAGGTACTTATCGATTTATAATCGAGGATACCTGTATCGGGATGATGCCGGACTATCTGGAACACATTTTTGAGCCGTTCAGCCGGGCGGATGACAGTCGGATCAGCAAGGTGGCCGGTACCGGGTTGGGAATGACGATCGTACGGAATCTCATTTCCATGATGGGCGGGGAAATTCAGGTGGAGAGCGAATACGGAAAAGGTTCGCGGTTTACCGTGACTCTCTGCCTCATCAAGGAAGAGGGGGGAACTGTTTCGGAAGAAGGGGAAGCTGGCGCGGTGGAAAAATCTTTTTCGGGTATTCGCGTTCTGCTGGTTGAGGACAATGAAATCAATCGCCAAATCGCCATCGAAATGCTGGAGCTGTTAGGGACACGAGTGGAAAGCGCGGAAAACGGCAGGCAGGCGGTGGAGGCGGTCTGTTCTCATCCCCCGTTTTATTACGATATTGTCTTTATGGATATTCAGATGCCGGTCCTCAACGGCTACGACGCCGCTTGTGAAATCCGAAATTGCGGAATGGAGGGCATCGGAGAGCTGCCCATCGTAGCCATGACGGCCGACGCTTTTGCAGAGGATGCAAAAAGGGCACGGATCGCGGGGATGAACGGACACCTGCCCAAGCCGATTTCCATAGAACGTTTGAGAAATACTTTGTCCGAGTGTCTGAGCCGGAAGCGGAACAATCAAGGATCGCAACGCTAGGTGGTCGAGGATTTATCGCCTTTACGTGAGGATAAGGACTCCAAAAGAAGAGGATGACAAATGTGAAGCCGGAAGAAACGTACGCACGGCTCGAGGGTGGGACCGGCATATGGCTTCGGCTGATGAGCACGGAAGCGGGAATCTTACAAGAATAAACTTATGTATGGATTGGAAAACAGTTTCCAGCGGGGATTCACTAAAAATAAATAGGTACCTTGCAAAAATAGATTGACTTCCGGAAACCGGAGTGCTAATCTGTAATTGCAAGGTACCTTATCATATAAAAGGAGTAAAATGTGAGAAGAGAACGACAGATAAATGAGAGTGAATGGCTGATGTTCCTATTTGCACACAGTGCCAGAATGATCGGAAGAGGGCATCATCACCCCAGGTCGATGAGCCCGGGACAGACGCAGATTTTGGAGATTTTATATGGAAACGATTCGATGACCCAGCGGGAGCTGCTGGAAATTGTGGGAACTCGGTCGGCCTCGCTGAGCGAGCTGCTTGGCAAGATGGAACGTTACGGCCTGGTGGAGCGTCGGAAGGATGAAGCGGATCGGCGAAATGTGATCGTAGCGCTCACGGAGCAGGGGGCCGCGTTAGTGAAGCAGCATCGGGAGGAGATGCACAACAGAGCGGATGATTTGTTTTCCGCTCTTTCCACCGAGGAAAAAAAGGAACTGATCAGCCTGCTGGAAAAGCTGATGGATTCTTGGAACGATTCTCAGGAAATGAGATGCGGACGTCAAAGGGTGGGCCGCACGGACTGCCGTCAGAGACGGGAGCGAGGTCCGGGCCGGAACGGAGACCGCAGGGGGGAGTAGGAACGGTTTAAAAAGGGGAGGATTTCGATTGAGTCAAACAGAGACAAGGAAGGATCAGGGACGGAAGGCGGGGATCGTCTGCCTGGTGACCAACGGCGGTCTGGCCGCGGCGAAGCTGGGAATCGGACTGTGGTCCGCAAGCGTAACGATATTCGCAGACGGCATCAACAATTTAACGGACTGTGTTTCGGCGCTGATCGCTATTTTAGGGTTTCAGTTCGCCGCGCGAAAGGAAGATTCGTTCCATCCTTATGGACATGGCCGCATGGAGTATATCAGCGGGCTGCTCATTTCACTTTTTATTATGGGCACCGGACTTTCATTGGGAAAGGCAGCGGTGACCAGATTGTTCCGACCGGTGGACATCGGTTTTTCGATCTGGCTGATCTTGATCCCGACGGCTTCGGTGGCGGTGAAGCTGGTTCTCGCGGGATATCTGAAGGTGCTGAATCGAAGTCTGTCCTCCGCGGCGCTAAAAGCGGCGCAGAAGGATTCCTTATCGGACGCGGGTGTGACTGTGGCAGCGATTCTTTCAATTCTGGCGGGACCTTATACGCGGATTCCGTTGGACGCGTTTTGCGGTCTGGCCATCGCGGCAGTGATTTTAGGAACGGGTGGGGGAGCCTTCTTTGAAAATGTCAATCTGCTTTTAGGCAGAGGCGTGGATTCGGAAACCGAAAGGAAGGTGGAAGAGATCACGTCGGGGTATGAGGAGTTCACCGAAATCCGTTCGTTTTCCATCCACGATTATGGTCCGGAGGAACGGCTGGCGTTCCTGGAGCTGACACCGAAGGCACACATGAGTTTCAACCGGCTTTGGGATGGAATGAGGCGGCTTGCCGAGGAACTGGAACGGAAAACGGATCTTCAGGTGTCGGTGTCTTTGGGAGGCGCACCGGGGAAGACGCAAAGGGAAGAGACGGGGAAGGGAGAACAATTTCGTGAAGCGGACGGAGTCGAAGGAAAATTATTTGAAGGCCATATTGGATCTTGAACAGGAAAAGGGGATGGTCCACGCGGTGGACGTGGCCGAAGCCCTGAAAGTGAGCAAGCCCAGTGTTTCGCGGGCAATCACTCTTTTAAAAGAAGAGAGGTGTGTGACGGTGGATGAGAGGCATGCCATCTGTCTCACTACGTATGGACGGGAGCTGGCGGAGGAGATGGAGCGCAGGTATCAGACTTTTTATCATTTTTTTCGGCAGCTGGGAGTTTCGGAAGGACAGGCGGCGGTGGACGCTCATCGGGTGGAGCATGTGGTCAGCGATGAGACGGTATCCGTTTTAAGGAAAGCTTTTACCGTGGTATAATAAACATCACGGGACCACAAGGTTTATTTCACCATGTCTTACCTCTCGCCAACGGCGTATGGATCGAAAGACGTGGTATAATAAACACCACAGGACCACAAGGTTTATTTCACCATGTCTTATCTCTCGCCAACGGCGTATGGATCGAAAGACGTGGTATAATAAACACCACGGGACCGCAAGGTTTATTTCACCACGATCTACCGCCCGGCACCCGAGCGGCAAAGC
>CAUHLX010000369.1 GCA_959606705.1 uncultured Bacillota bacterium
GGAAAACACCAGCAAAAACACATAAATGGGGTAGGCAGTCTGATAATAACCCATCCCCTCGTCCCCAATGATGTTGGCCAGAGGAATCCGGAAAAACGCCCCCAGCACCTGTACCAGCAATCCGGCGACCCCCAAAATCGCCGCCCCTTTTAAAAATGTTTTTTTGCTCATTCCCACAGCTCCATTTTTCTTTCGTATTTTTTCGGATCGTGCACCGATTTTAATCTCAATTATTATACCATGTCTTTCGATCTCCACGCCTTCGGCGCAAGGTAAGACATGGTGAAATAGCCGTTTCACAGCCTCTGCGGCTATTATACCATAATCACCGATCCTCTCGGCGAGCGGTAGATTATGGTGAAATAGCCGTTTCAAGTCCTATGCGGCTATTATACCATAATCGCTATCGCTTCATAGGCAAAACTTATGATATTTCCTAGATTATTTATTGCGAGCGATCCCCTTGGACAGACGGGCGTCTTGGATGTTAGCGTAATGGACCCACATACTATTTGACGCTTAACCTTCCAAAACGATCTCTTGGCAATTTACGGCCGCAAAAAAGCCCGTAAAGCCGTTCTTCCCGACGCATACCTTACAGGCTTTCCACTCAACGCTCTCTTTTCTCAGCAAAGCGCAACAACGTTTCCTCTCTGGTTTATTCTTCACGATCCAGCATTTCAATTTCCTTTGCAGTCAGACCCGTTTCTTCACAAACGAACTCGACTGTCATGCCCCGTTTCAACAGCCTTTTCGCGATGAGCCGCCGTTCCTCCGATCGTCCCTGCTCCAAGCCTTGCTCCAAGCCTTGCTCCAAGCCCTGCTCTAAGCCTTGTTGAAGGCCTACTCTTTGTGCCTCATTCAAATTGCTTATCATATCCATTTGAAAGAGACGTCTGGAAAATGCTCTCGCTCTCAATTCTTCATCCTTGCTCACTTCTCGCCGCAGCTTCTCCGCCACTTCTATCCCCTCGCTTTCCCTTACCATTTTCTCCACCAGCGCCTCATGCTCCGTTCTTCCCGCACACCTTAAATACAGCGCCCATCGTTCCACCTCGCTCAGCTCCGCAATGGGTCGTGTTTCATCGGCCTTTCTCAGCTCTACGAAATGCAGTTCCGTCAGGTTCGATAATTCCGCTCCGCTCTCTACATCCTTCATTCGATATTTCCGATGGACCCGGCGATCCGTAAACAAATTGTTTGCCAAAATTCCTATAAATATACTGCGGTCCATGGAACCATAATCTTCTCCCTCCTTTAGTCCCCCCGTCAACAGCTGCGCTTCATAATAGAGGCTCCTGTTGATGAATACCGATCCCACGACCACCTGCATCTCCACGCTGATCCGAGTCCCATGCTCCGTTACCAGTTTAATATCCATACAGGATAGCTTCCCCTCCGCATAATCCTGGGGGTTAAATGGATTTGCATAAACCAGCGACTGAATTTGATCCCCTGACGAACCCAAAATAGCATTCAGCAGACCGCTCAATGCTTGCTTACACTCCTTTTGATCTCTTCCAAATACCGCTTTAAATGCCAAATCCGAGGTGAGGAGCAGTTCCTCTTCCCGGGGTTCTCCCGCCGTCAATTGCGGCGAAACATTTTTTTTCTTCCTGTTGTACTTATTATACTTCATCCTGATCTCCCCTTCAATCTCGATTCTGATTTTACCTCGTCTTCTCTCCAATCAGTTGAATTGAATAATTTTATATATATTACATATATTAGCTTATATAATAGCACAGATCAGCTCTCGAGTCAGTATAAATTTAATTTTATTTCTATTTTATTCCATTTGCAAAGACAAACACCTCCCATAAAAGCGATCTCTCTGCAAAAGCAAGGCAACAGTGGAAAATCAGCAGTGCGTATGGTAGAATCAAATATCATCGTTTTCAACCGCGTCCCCTGTGTCCGCGGTATTTCATAAAACAGGAAAGAGGTATGAGTGTGATGAAAAAAACGACAATGCTAATGATTTTGGATGGCTTCGGACAGAGAAAAAATTCTCATGGAAACGCCGTTCTGGCAGCTAAGAAGCCGAATATTGACGAGCTGTTTTCCAGCTTTCCCCATACGGAAATCGGCGCCAGCGGACTGGATGTGGGTCTGCCCGAAGGACAGATGGGCAACTCGGAGGTCGGTCATCTGAATATCGGCGCCGGACGGATCGTTTATCAGGAACTGACGAAGATCACCAAGGAGATCGAAGACGGCTCCTTCTTTGATAACGAGGCGCTGAATCGAGCCATTGATCACGTCCTGCAAAACGGCTCCGCGCTTCATTTAATGGGGCTTCTTTCCGACGGTGGAGTCCACAGCCACAACACCCATCTTTACGCGCTCTTAAAGCTGGCGAAAAAACGGGGAGTCTCCACGGTTTACGTACACGCGCTCCTGGACGGACGCGACGTACCTCCGCGGTGCGCCGTCACCTATATCGAACAGCTGGAAGCGGAGATGAAGAAAATCGGCTTGGGCACGATTTCCACGGTAGCCGGCCGCTATTACACCATGGACCGGGACAATCGCTGGGAACGGGTGCGGCTGTCCTATGACTGCCTGACCCTCGGAGAAGGAGAGACCGCGGAATCCGCCGCCGCCGCGGTGGAAAACGCCTACGCCCGCGACGAAAACGACGAGTTTGTAAAGCCCACTCGCATTCTCTTCTCCGGAGCGTCTGACGGCGAAGGCCTGGTGAACGACGGCGATTCCCTGATCATGTTCAACTTCCGTCCGGACCGAGCCAGAGAGATCACCCGCTGCTTTGTGGATGATACCTTTACCGGATTCGCCAGGGCCAAACGAGTCCGGGACCTGCTCTACGTCTGTCTGACCCAATACGACGCCGAGATGCCCGGCGTGCTGGTGGCCTTTCCGCCTCAGTCCTTGAAAAATACCTTGGGAGAATATCTGGCCGATCAGAATCTGCGTCAGCTTCGCATCGCGGAAACGGAAAAGTACGCTCACGTCACCTTTTTCTTCAACGGCGGCGTCGAAGCGCCGAATAAAGGAGAGGACCGCATTCTCGTTCCCTCCCCGAAGGTTGCCACTTAT
>CAUHLX010000370.1 GCA_959606705.1 uncultured Bacillota bacterium
ATGGCTCCGTTTACGAAGTCTTGCAGCTGCATCACCCCTGCGATTGCCAGGCTCGTCAGTATATTTAAAATGGCGTTTTTCACCGTCGCCAGACCCAGCTGCAAGTAAGCCCCGCCATCCAAGATTCCATAAATCCCACTCATAAAGCCGATGGTTAACACATCCATCCAAGAAAGAACGGCGTTCACCACGATCAGCCACGCCACGCGCATTCCGCCTACCGCGTTGATCCAGTAGAGAATCGCCCCTACTACCACCCCGATCAGCAGCGCGATCCACAGCAGAGGACAGGCCGCCAAGGCCGTGCTGAAGGCGGTCTGCGCCAGAGCCGCGTTGCCGGTGGCCAGCGCGAATATTCCCATTGCGATGCTGGCCCCGTCGTTGGCTGCCGACTGGATGGCGGACCAAAGCGCCGCCAGCTTGGTGGCCAGCAAATACGCGCCGATGGCGGCGGCGGCACCCAGGATCACCGGGCCCAGCACGGACCAGTGATCGTAAAGGACACCGGCCACTTCGGCAATCAGCTGCAGCAGCGGCTGAGTCAGTGCGATCAAGCTGTTTCGAAATACGTTCCAGATTTGGCTGAAGGTTGCGGGGGTCTCCGCGAATTTAGCGTTGGTTTCATCCGCGGTGGCAAACATGGCCTGCTTGACAACGTCCGCCGTAATCTGGCCCTGCGTCGCCATATTTTGCAGCTCCGCGGTGTCCACTCCCAGGTACCCCGCCAGATCCCGCATGATGTTGGGAGCGAGCCGAAAGATCTCGTTCAGCTCTTCTCCCTGAAGCACTCCCGATCCTAACCCTCGAGACAGCAGGTTCATTGCCGAATTCATCTCCTGTTGAGACGCTCCTGCCATGAGAAACCGTTTATTGAGCTGTTCCACGAAGGCCAGAACCTCCTGAGAGCTGCCGAAGGCCGCACCCGCGTTGTTTCCCATGTCAGATACCGCCCGGGCCGTATCCAGGTACGGGACCCGCGACTGCTGCGCCGACTCATAAATCATCCGATTCAACTGCTCCGAGGTCTGCAGCCCGTCGTTCATCAGATCCAATCGGGCGGTGGACTGCGCCAGCTGATCGGATAAGCTGAGAATGCTTTTGATGTTTCCAATCGAGAGGCACTGGGCCGCGGCCCGCTTGATTCCTCCCCAAAATTGACTGACCGCGCCCACGCCTGCTTTTATGCTGGAGTTCAGCTGCTCCTGCTGAGCATCGGTTCGCGCCAGCTCTTCTTCCACTGCCGAAATCCGGGTCTGCGCATTTTGAAGGCTCGTGGTGTCGATCATATCCCGCGAGGCCGCTTGCACGGCTTCGATGTGATTGACTAAAACCATGGTGTTTTGGATCACGACCTGCATCGGACCGCTCATTCCGTCTCGCAGCTGAAGCGCCGTTTCCACTGTCGCCATAGCGTCTCAACTCCTTTCCTTTCTCCTATTCCTAAAAACACGCCGTCTTCGATTGCAAATCACGATGGTCGTTCCCATCGCCGCAATTGGCAAAGACGGCGCGCTGTGCTATTTTTTCTTCATTTTAGCGGCTTCCTTTTTCTCCGCGTCCAGTCTCAAATCGATGGATGCGTAGATAAACGCCTGCTCCTCCGGGGACATTTCCATCAGCGTCCCCGGAGGGATGTGTAATTTTTGGAGGGCGAAATGTGCGTAATTTGCCTGGAAATCACCCTCCAGAATCAGTTTTTTGCCTCTTCGACCTTTTGGTCGATGGTGTTGTCAAAACCGTTGAGCTCGTACAGAAACGAAACGTAATCCGTCTGCTCTCCCGGCAGCAGCATGGCGTCGATCAAGGCGTCCGCACCCATCGCACCGTAGCTGTCCTGCAATTCCTGATCGTTCAGATTGGGAAACACCGTACAGGCCACCATCAGTCTCACCTGATACTTGTCGATATCCAGCTCCGGAAGGAGCATGTTTTTCTTCCCCGGAACCGGAACCTTGCGAGTGCAGTCCTTTTTAATGGCCTTGTCCTCTTTGGCGTCCAGCGCCCGGGCCTCCCAGGGAATCGGCGTTCCGTCCTCGCCAACGAAGCGCTGGGAGACGACCAGCTTGCGGTTCTCGGGACGAATTGCGTTCTGCTTTAAAAATGCGCTTAAATTACTCATACTGTTCCACCTTTCCTCCCCTGGTCCTCAGGGGCAGCTCTCTCAACTCCTACAGCATGCCATCCAGCATCGTAAACTTCTCCGGAAGCTCAAAATCTTCAAAAGTGAAGTCCATTTCCTCATCCAAATACTCCGCGTCCGCGTCGAACTTGGCCAGGATGCCGCCGTCCATGTTGCAGTCCTTCAGCACCACCGTCTGCCGGCCTACCGCCGAGGTGGGATCCTCGTTGCTCACCTGCATGTCAAAGTAGATATCCTCGCCGGTCTCTTTGTACCTCTGCAGCAGCTCGCGGAAAATGCTGGTGTTGTAGTGGAAGGTGGCGGAGCCGGTTCCCTTCCAGCCGGTGGACTTGTTGCCCTTCCCGGTTTTCCCCAGAATGGGAACCTCGGTCTTGTTCTTCTCAATCTTCGCCTCCACGTTGATGGCCTGCATGAAATTGTACCGATTTCCTTCTATCGTCACAAAACATTCGGCCAGCGACGCGCTTACTGTGTCTTTCGCCTTCATAATCGTCATCGTTTCGAACCTGCCTTTCTACTGGACCACAATGGTCATGTACAGCTGTTCGATGGCATTGACCACGGTCACGCGATCCACTACCGTCACAGCCTTCTTTGACGCTCCCGCCTCCACGGTCACGTCGTCCGCCTTGAAATTCTCCAGCGCCCGGATATCCACCAACGCCTGATGATGCTTCACGATATCATTCCAGAGACTGACACGGCCCGCCGCGTCGTTGGGAATCCGACCCAGATACTTGGTGTTGAACAAGACCGCAATGTCGTTGCCGATCTGGTCCAGAACCCGCATGGTCTGATTGCTGGAAAAATCCGCGCCCTTGTCATCGGACACCGAAACAAAGGTGTTGATGTCGCTGAGAATCCGAATTTCGTCTCCCACTCGGTGCAGCATCAGCTTTCCGGCCTTGA
>CAUHLX010000371.1 GCA_959606705.1 uncultured Bacillota bacterium
GAGTATGCCAGACAGACCGCTCTGCTGATTCTGCGCAGCGGACAGAACGGAGCGGGAACTTTCGTGCCGGACAAAGAGGAGCAAGGGAATGATTAGCGGATGGCTGTTTTCCTCAGAAATGCTCAGCATGGCGGGGATAAGAATGCCAGAGAAGGGAACGGGATAGCGCCGGGGATGTAAAACAATAAAGTACAAAATAAGAACCTGTGAAATTCCAGCACATTGAGTGAGCTGGAACCGCAGGTTCTTTTCTTTTCCATAAAAAAAACCTCAGAATACCTAATTCTGAGCCAAGTACGCTGAAATGGAAAAATCTTTGCTTTGAAAGCTTGCCTAAAAAAATGTAAGGAAGCTTTTCCACAAATTCACTGTAACTCGTTTTCCAGTTCATTGCAAGTTATTTTTGCGAGAAATTGTGGAATATCGTCGAATTTTGTCCTTCTTTCATGATAGTATGACTAAAAATTCAACAAGATATGGAGAATTAAAAGCAAAAATCCCCAGATGTAGACACAGTAGGGTATCTTGCAGAATTGCCAAAAAACATTGTGGAAATGGGAGAATGAAAGATGGAAAACGAAAATAGGCTGGGTGATCTCCTGCTGGAATGGCTGTTTCACGAAAACAAGTGGAAGCCTTCCACTCTTGGAGATTATTACACGACGGTCACCAGACATTTGAATCCGCTGATCGGGGCTTTGCGCCCGGAAGAACTGGATGCGGAACAGCTGAGGCGCTGTGTGGAGGGACTGAGGGAAAAGGGATTTTCCAAGCAGCAGTACGCGAAGGCAAAGGCGATCCTCAAGGGTTATCTGGGACAGCGGGAGGATGGGCGCAGGCTGATTCAAGAGCTGGAATTTATTCCGTTTCAGCCGCGCAGAACAAAAGAAGAAAGCTGGGAAGAAGCGCCGGATCAAAGAATCAAAGCCTTTGACCGGAGGCAGCAGAGTCAGCTGGAGCAGGCGGCGCTGGAGCTGCCGGATTACAAAGGGATCGGGGTCCTGCTGGCAGTCAATCTGGGGCTTCGAATCGGGGAGATCTGCGGGCTGAAATGGGAGGATATCGATTGGGCGGATCGGACGCTGACCATACGGCGAACGGTGCTGCGGGTAAAAAACTTCGCGGAGGAAGGAGGCCGGACGCGTCTGGTCCTCAATCGTCCGAAAAGCCGGACCTCCTACCGGACAATCCCCATCCCCCGGGGGATTTACAAGCTTCTGGAACGCTGTCATAACCAGAGGACCGCGGTTTCCGAGTTTGTGGTGTGCACGAAAAGCGGAGCGATGACGGAGCCCCGAAGCTACCGCCGTCTTTATCAGAAGCTGGTTGAAGCCGCGAAGCTTTCAAGGGTGAGCTTTCACGGATTACGGCACACTTTTGCCACTCGCGGCCTGGAAAGTGGAATGGACATCAAGACTCTTTCGGAGCTGCTGGGTCATTCCAACACCACGGTGACCCTTAATATCTATGCACATTCCATGATGGAAGAGAAACGAAGGGGAATCGACCGAATCGAGGCCTTGAATCGGGAACGGTACCCCATAGGAGCGTAGCAAACCTCTGTTAATTTCATAGGGAACACTTCAAGCCAAGGTTCCGAAAGGGGTCGGGGTTTTTTGTGGTGAAAGGAATCGGAAAAAGCCTCGCGCCAACGGAGCGAGGCTTTTTTATGCGAAGACCGCCGGTTGCGAATTCATCTCAAAGGAGATCAATATGTTCCGAATAAGAACGGAAAGCGAGGGAATTTACTCATTATTTCGCACATTTTCTCAGAATTAGGTATTCTGGGACAGTCATCTGAAGATGTGAAACAGAAGCGGTGCGGAACTGCATCTAAATTAGAGTATTTCACCTATTGTATCAAACTATGCGGAGATCGGACAGCGATTTCCCGACAAACAGCAGATCAGGAAAAAAGGAGCGCTTAGACTTGTTTGGCAGAAGAGACGGAAGCAGGCGAGACAGACAGAACGGAACAAAGAGGGGACAGGGAAACGGCCTGGCCCATTTTGGCGTTTTCAAAAAAGGAGGCTCCGCCGATCCGATCCCTGCGCCGTCGCCATCCGTTGGAAAAGAAAGGGGCCGGTCGGCCATGATCAATGGGGATACTGCCAGCACGCTGTGGAGAAAGACCGTCTGCTTCTCCATCATTATCTGCATGCTGTTTACGGATTTCATCTACACGCCGCTGATGGCGCCCCAGTTCAATACCACACTGGCGGAGGAGCCGGAGGGATACACCAGCCAGGTGGCGGAGCTGACGGAATTGGCGATAAGCCCGGGGATCAGCGGCGGCGGTGTTGAGGCGCCTGCGGGCTATGTCAACGAGGTGGAGGCGCTGAGCGGAAGCTCAGTGGAGACCGGCGTAAGCGGGATGACAGCCTTTGCGGTGAATGACGGACTGAAATTGACCGGCGGCGGCGGACTGGGTGCCGGCTTAACCGCGGCGGAGATTTCCGCGGCAGGCGTCTCCGCCGTCTCCGCCGACGCCCCGGCCGCCCGGGCGGCCTCCAATGGTCTCACCAGAGCGAAAGGATTCCCGTTCGGCGGCGGCAGCGGGACGAAGTCCGATCCCTTCCTGATCTACACGGTGGACCAGCTGGACCAAATTCGGAATTACAGCAATGGAACCCATTACAAACAGATGGTGGACATTGATTTCAATGACCAGAAATGGATACCAATTCCTTCTTTTGCAAACGGAAGTTACAACGGGAATAATTTTGCAATCAGCAATATGAAAATATCGGTTCTCACCACATATATGGGTTTGTTTGGCAAAGCGGAGTCGTCCACGTTTGAAAACATGATTTTTATTAAGGGGGAAGTTTATCCGACTGGACGTGCGCAAATGGTTGCATATTCGGGGACCTTGGCTGGATTTGAAGATAACTGTACAATTTCAAATGTATGTGCAGTAAGCGGGAAAATATGTAATGACTTCCAAACAGGTAATAAATGGGACGATCGAGAGCAATATGTTGGTGGAATCGTAGGATATTCAAAAAATACTACAATTGAAGATTGCCTGTACACAGGGAGTATAT
>CAUHLX010000372.1 GCA_959606705.1 uncultured Bacillota bacterium
TAATAGGGATATTCTAATCCCAACTGGCGGATGATATGAAAAGATCGTTTATTCCTTTCGTTACTCTGAGCAATGGAGACAATCATTATGAAAATATCCACAAAGGGGCGCTACGCCCTGCGCTTGATGCTGGATCTGGCACTCTGCCCCCGGGACGAATACGTTCCCTTGAAACAGATTGCGGCCAGACAGGAAATCTCCGAAAAATATCTGGAACAGATCATCACCCTGCTCAACCGCGCCGGTTACGTTCACAGTGTCCGCGGCGCACAAGGCGGTTATCGGCTGGCCAAGGACCCCAAAGACTACACCGTGGGCATGATCCTTCGCCTCACGGAAGGAAGCTTGGCTCCCGTAGCCTGTCTGGATCTGGACCCCGGCGAATGCGCCCGCAGTGAGCAATGCGCCACCCTGGAAGTATGGAAACGGCTGAACGACGCCATCAACAGCGTGGTGGACCACACCACCCTGGCCGATCTGGTGGAACTTCAGCAGAGCAAACAGGGCAACGACTACGTGATCTGATCGCGCAGCCCCAACACCACGCGGCTCAAAACCGTGCGGTCTTGAAACTGCGCAGTCTTAAAACTGTGCGTAGATGAACTTCGGCGCCGTGGAAAGGTTAGCAAACATGAAGTAGCCGTAAAGCATCAGCATCAGCACGTAAAACACCAGTACGCTGCGAAGGAATCTCCACTTAGGAGATTCCCGCATTTTCTTTCGCAAAGCCGTAAAGACTTTCATTTACTTTCACCCAACCTTCCCAACCCAAATGCACATTGTCCTCAAAGAAATAGTCGGTGTACTCCTCACCTGAAAAATCCGCCACCCGCACGCCGTATTCCGACGCCAGCGTTCGGACATTCTCGTAATACTTTTCCCGACCCTCCTTCGGAAAACCGGTGTAATCATACCATTTCCCGTTCACCGGCACCAGCACCAGCATCGCCTCGATCCCCTCTTCCCGGCAAATTTGCAGAAAACAGCGCAGATCATCATATTCCGGCGAATTGGCGTAGCTTCCGTTCCGCGCCTTGTCCTTTTTCCGTTCCAGGTGCGGTTTGATCCGCAGCTGATAAAAGCTGTCCTTCATCCCAAACGAATTGGAAGAGGTCATTTTCTTTCCATCCTCCCGCGCTGATTTCAAATAGGCATCCCAGTCGATGGTCAACGAGGTGCCGCTCGTGGAGGCGCTGCTCAGAGAAACGCCCCTCGTGGAGGTGCCGCTCGGGAAGGTGCTGACCGCGCCGCCCTCCGCTTCGTTCTTGTCCTCCGCTTCGTTCTCGCGGCCCGTTCCCGGCCGAATCCCCGCGGCGAGCGCCTTCATCACCACGGAAAGCCGATTCCGTTCTTCCAAAAAGTCGCGATACAATCGGACCTTGGTTCGTTCCATCCCCGTGGCATTCCCCCGGAACAGAACCCGCTCGTAAAGCTTCACCCGCTTCAGCGCCGGAGGATCCGCCTGCAACAGCTCGTTGCTCCGATCCACGAGATATTCTTTGGTTTCCTCGCTAATCGCTTCATTGGAAAGCATTTCTATGAAATTCAGCTCGGAAAATCGGGAGGCGTAGGCCTCCGGGCGGACCCCCTTCTTTCGAAACCATTGCGGTGACAAAATCAGAGCCACTTTTTCACCCTTCGGCTTCGGCCCCAGAGCCGACAGCGCGGTGGCGTGAAACAGCGTCTGATAATAACCCTCTCCCACCAGCATGGGATGAAAGTCCCGACCGGCAAACAGGTTTTCGGGATGGTAAGGCGTATCCTTTCCGTGGGAGAACTCCGAAGAACCGAAGACCACCAGGCTGTCCTGATCCAGATTAGCGCCGATGGATTCCGCAAACTGAAACTTGCTGTCCGACACCCAGGTCCCGAACTCAGGATTGTGGAAATTCAGCGAACGGTCCGCAAATACGTGGGCCCCCGCCGCGGTTCCCACCAACAGCACCAGCGCCGTCAAAAAAGCAGTTACCTTTTTCACGGGATCAGCTCCTGGACCGAATCAGCTCGACCACCCGTTCCGGCGTCTTGATATCCTCTCTGGTCAGCTCCGTAGGCGACAGCACCAGCCCGAACGCTTCCTCGATGGCCACCAGCAGCTCCACGATGGCGACCGAATCCAGCAGGCCGTTTTCAAAGAGGTCGATCTCCGTCTCCTCCTTTACCACCGAATCATCGCAGATTTCCTCCAAAATTTCCAATACCTTTTCTCTCAATTCCATTTTCTTTTCCCCCTCCTATATTGTAATGAGATGCCCCGAAAAAATCAGGAATCCCAACATCACCAAGTTTAACGTCACGAACCAGGACAGCGCCCGGTACCACCTTTTCTTCTTGTTCCGCTTATAAAAATCCGACTTCTTCTGGTACACCTCCGTGCCGGCCAGCAGCAGCCCGTGATAGAGGCCGTATAAAACATAATGGATCGTCAAGCCGTGCCAAAGTCCCATCACCAGCATGTTGACCACAAACCCCGCCGCGGAGCGTGACAGTCTGCCGGGGAACCATTTCCGGCGTACGGCCTGCATCATGAAACGGGTGAATAGAAAATCCCGAAACCAGTGGGACAGAGTGATATGCCAACGGTTCCAGAACTCCTTGATATCCACGCTGAGAAACGGCCGGTCGAAGTTTTCCGGCGTACGCACTCCCAGCAGATAGCTGGTGCCGATGGCCATCAGGCTGTAGCCGGCGAAATCGAAGAACATATAAAACCCATAACAATAGGCGTATCCGATCATGGGCAGAACCGTGGTTCCCGATTGGAAAAAGCCCATGAACCGGAAGAACATCGCCGCAAACACCAGCTTGTACACCGCTCCCCGCAGCAGTTTTTCCAGCCCGTCTCCCAGCAGCTCCAAATACTCGCTCCTGGGCGGAATCCTCTGCCAATCCTCTGAAAATCGACGGCTTCGGTCGATGGGTCCACAGGACAGCGTGGGAAAAAACAGAAGAAATCCGGTAAACTCCACTGTGTTTACCTCTTTGATGAGCCCGTCGTACAGCTCGATGATCACCTGCGCCACTCGGAACG
>CAUHLX010000373.1 GCA_959606705.1 uncultured Bacillota bacterium
AAAACGCAGATGGATGACCTTTATGAATCGCTGGTGAGCGTGGGCGTGGAAATCATGTCGGACGAGCCGGAGGATTTCGAGATCATCGAGCTGGAAAACGAAGAGGATCCGGACCTGGAGATCGTGGAGGAAGGCGCGGAGGTGGATCTGGAAGCCACGCTTCCCAAAGGAATCGCGGTGGATGATCCGGTTCGCATGTACCTCAAGGAAATCGGAAAGGTTCCGCTGCTCACGGCCGAAGAGGAAATTTCCTTGGCCAAGCGGATGGAGGCCGGCGACGAAGAAGCGAAGAAGAGACTTTGCGAAGCGAACCTGCGGCTGGTGGTGAGTATTGCAAAGCGTTACGTAGGAAGAGGAATGCTGTTCCTGGATTTGATTCAGGAGGGCAATCTGGGCTTGATCAAAGCGGTAGACAAATTTGACTGGAGAAAAGGCTACAAATTCAGTACATATGCTACCTGGTGGATCAGACAGGCCATTACCCGCTCCATTGCGGATCAGGCCAGAACGATTCGAATCCCGGTGCATATGGTGGAGACGATCAACAAGCTGATTCGCATTTCCAGACAGCTGCTGCAGGAATACGGAAGAGAGCCCACCCCCGAGGAAATTGCCGCCGAGATGGACATTCCCGAAGAAAAGGTGCGGGAGATCTTGAAGATTGCCCAAGAACCTGTTTCTCTGGAGACTCCCATCGGCGAAGAAGAGGACAGCCATCTGGGAGACTTTATTCCCGACGACGACGTTCCGGCTCCGGCGGAAGCCGCCGCTTTTTCCATGCTGAAGGAACAGCTGGTGGAAGTGCTGGACACGCTGACCGACCGGGAACAGAAGGTATTGAAGCTCCGGTTCGGATTGGATGACGGCCGGGCACGGACGCTGGAAGAGGTGGGACGCAGATTCGACGTGACCAGAGAGCGGATTCGTCAAATCGAAGCCAAAGCCTTGCGCAAGCTGAGACATCCCAGCCGCAGCAAAAAATTGAAGGATTATCTGGAATAGGTTACAAGGAGAAGGTTATGGTAAAGCTGTCGGACCGCCTGCAATGGATTGCGGACCGGACAAAACCAGGAGAAACCGTAGCGGATATAGGCACAGACCATGGTCTGCTGCCTATTTTTCTATACGAACGAGGCATCGCACCCCGCGTCATCCTCTGCGATATCAACAGCGGACCCCTGGAAAAAGCAAAGGAGAATCTGAATCGGTTTCTTCCGGGAAAAGATTTTGACCTCAGACAGGGAAACGGTCTGGGACCGCTGATGGCCGGCGAGGCGGATGCCGTGGTGATCGCCGGGATGGGGGGACTGTTGATTGCGGATATTCTGGCGGCGGAACCGGCAAAGAGCAAGGCGTTGAAGCGGCTGCTGCTGCAGCCCAGAAATCATGGAGTGGAGCTGCGCCGATGGCTATGGGGCAGCGGATATGAGATTTACGACGAAACGCTGGTGCGGGAAGGCCGGCATCTGTGCGAGATCCTCTGTGCTCGGCCGTTGACGCAGGAAGAACTCGCCGGGGATTTTCGGACGGACCCGCCGAGGGGATCGGATTGGCTTTCCTTTGAGGTGAGCCCCATATTGGTGGAACGGTCCGATCCGCTGCTTCCGGAGTTTTTAAAGAATAAAATCCGCGTGGAGCGAAAGATCGAAAGCGCCATCCGGTCCGGCGCCGACTCGCAATCGGAGGAAACGATTCGCCGTCTTGCCCGATGCCGGACCCGTATCGATGCATTTCAGCGGCTGCTGACAAAGATGGAGGTTGAAAAATGAGGAAAGAAGACTTATGGGAGGTGCTGGAGGAAATTGCGCCGCTGTCCCTGCAGGAAGAGTGGGACAACAGCGGAATTCAGGTGGATGTGGGAAAACAGGAGCTGAGGCGGGTGCTGGTCTGCCTGGATGTGACGGATGGAGTGATCGGAGAAGCGGTGGAAGAAGGATGCGATCTCCTCGTATCTCATCATCCCCTGCTTTTTCACAGCGTCAAACGGATTCAATCCGCGGATCCCACCGGACGGTATTTAATTCGTCTCATCGAAAACGGGATTTCCGTCTATTCCTCGCACACGCCCTTTGATACGGTGGAAGGCGGCAACAACGATTATCTCAGCGGGCTATTGGGCCTTCAACAGATCGAACGGCTCAAAACGGGAGACGACGCGGAACGAGGGATGGGCAGAATGGGTGTCTTTGAAAGGCCTCTGCGTCTTTCCGAAGCGGCTCGGCTGCTTTCGGAACAATTGGGCCATCCTGCCGGAATCAAGGTGTCCGGCGATCCGGGACGCTTGATCAAAAAGGTGGGGATCTGTACGGGAGGCGCCGGTGAATTTTATGAAGCCGCGGCGGCGGGAGGCTGTGACCTGTATATTACCGGTGACGTAAGGCACCACGAAGCGCTGGGGGCGAAGGAAAACGGTCTCTGTCTCATCGACGCGGGACACTTCGGCACGGAATGGATTTTCGTGAGGAATTTCGCGGCAAAGCTAAGAAGAAAGGCCGGGTCCGATCTTGAGGTGCTGGAATCCGAGGTCGGGGACAATCCCTTCGACTTTGTGGTGTAAAACGTAGAAAGCTTGATTTCAACCGGTTTTTATTATATAATAATAAACTGATTGAGTAAGCCAGACAGCCGCATGTGCGGGGGGAACCCCGTACATGAGGAAAGTCCGGGCTCCAAAGGGCAAGGGTGCCGGATAACGTCCGGTGGAGGTGACTCTAAGGAAAGTGCAACAGAAATGATACCGCCGCACTTTGTGCGGTAAGGGTGAAATGGTGCGGCAAGAGCGCACCGGCGGTCTGGCAACAGATCGCGTCCATGTAAACCCCACCCGGAGCAAGACCAAGCAGGGAGGTAATTGCCCACGTGCGGAATTTGAGCCAGTGACTCCCATTTCGCCCCGGGCACAATGCCTGAAAGGCGGCGGCCCGTCGCTTCCCGGAAGGTAGGTCGCTTGAGCGCATCGGCGACGATGCGCCTAGATAGATGGTTGTCAAA